>DAIRED010000035.1:0-12224 GCA_036795795.1 Thermoplasmatota archaeon
TCTTCGGATGGACCGAGCCCTGGTCGTTCAGGCGCCCGCCCATGCCGTTGGTGAAACCTGCAGAGCCGTTCGTAAAGCCGCCTGGCGTGCCGCGACCGGAGCCGTTGGTCATTCCACGTCCCGCGCCGTTCGTCAGCCCGCTCCCGACGCCGTTGGTCATGCCCCGACCAGCGCCGTTCGTCAGGCCGTTCATCGAGCCATTCGTGACGCCACGGCCGGAGCCGTTGACGAAGCCCTTGCCCAGGCCGTTCGTCATCCCCTTGCCGGAGCCGTTGGTGAAACCTTTTCCGGTGCCGTTCGTGAATCCCTTGCCACTTCCGTTAGTGAAACCGCGCTTTCCCCGCACACCATTAGCAGACATTATATTACTCGCAAGCTCGCGCAATATATTGGCGTATAAATGGGTTGCTATCGCTAGGTTGCAGAAGATTACCGGATCGAGCCGTCCGTAGCAGAATGGTGTGAGCGATTTACGACGTTCTTATCCCGTTCTGCTAAGCAGACCGGCCTACCTATCTGACAACGAGTACTGGCCGGTCTGCATGACGCATCACTTTGTCCGCCACGCTCCCCAGCGCAAACCTTCCGACCTTCCCGGTGCCCTTGGAGCCGACGATTATCATGCTGCAGTCCAACTCGTGGGCGAAGTCCAGAATCTCCTCGGCGACGTTCCCCTCGCGCACGACGCCTATCGACGTCACGCCCCGCTGCGACAGCTTGCGCACGGCCGCGTTGACGAACTCCTGCGCCTTATGGTGGCTCACTTCCGACGGAATGGCCTCCAGGGCCTTGATGAACGCCTTCGGGATGACGAACAGGATGATGACGGACTCGCCCTCGTTCCGCGCGGCTATGGCGCGCTCTACGGCCTTGTCGGAGTCGTCGCTTCCATCGTATGCGACCAGGACCGTCATGGCGCTGTCACCTCGCATCCGGTCGGTCGCTTGGCGAAAGCCTGGCCGGACGACAGAACTGCGCTTTCACCTGCGACCAGGACCGTCAATGGATGCCTCCCCCTGAACCGCTCATCGCCCCGTGATTGGCGGCGGGGTTTAAAAAGGCGACGAGGGAGCAACCCCATCCCTTAAATAACCGGAAAAGAATATCTCGCCAAGATGACTGACTTAGGGACGATTCAATCCACAATAAGGAGGCAGAAGCCCACCCTTAGGAAAAGGTTCAAAGTTAGCAAAATCGGAATCTTCGGCTCGTGGGCAAAAGGCTTGGCGAGGAAGACCAGCGACATCGACGTTCTCATCGAGCTTTCCGAGCCCATCGGCCTCGACCTCATCGCGCTCCAGGGATACCTGGAGGAATTGCTTGGCCGGAAGGTGGATCTCGTGACGGTCAAGGCACTCCGAGAAAGCATGCGCGACTCGATCCTGAAGGAGGTCGTTTACGTTTGACAAGGCGCACGGCGCAGTATCTGGCGGACATGCTGGAAGCCGTTGATCGCGTTTGCGATTACACAACCGGCATGAAGTTCGCCCGATTCTCGGAGAACGAGATGGCAATCGATGCGGTCCTGCGCAACCTGGAGATACTCGGAGAGGCAGCGCGGCACGTCCCCCAGGGAACGAAGGAAAAACATCCGGGGATTCCATGGAAGAATCTCGTCGGCCTCAGAAACATTGTGGCCCACCAGTACCACGGCGTCGACCTCGATAACATCTGGAAGATAATCCGCGACGACCTGCCGCCGCTCCGCAGGCTCATCAGCGAAGCCCTGGCAGGGGCTGAGTGAAACCCTCCAACGTCACGTGGGACGATGCAAGTTTTTTCACGCCCGCATCTATCGCCGCAGGCATAAAGTATTTCTGCGCTCTGCCGCTAATCACGCCCGGAGCGTGTCATGGCGAAGATCGGCGAGCAGACCCTCTGGCGGGCAGTCCTGTGGCTAGAGGCCGCGGTCGCGGCCGCGGTCATCCTGTCGTTCTACCTCTACTACGCGGACTGGGAGAGCACCGGCGGCTACAACCTGGCGCTGGCAGCGGTCGCCGTCGGATGCCTGGTCGCGGGCCTCGTTCTGCACTGGACGAGCAAGACGCGCAGGGAGCGCACGGCGGTCCTGTCGTTCCTCACCTTCCTTGCCGGATGCACGACCTTCTCCTACGCGGTCCTGCTGTACCAGTACGACGGGGCGGAGAGCTCAGGCTTCGCCATCTTCCTCGTCCTCGGGGCGGCGCTGACGCTCGTCGGCGTCGGGGCGATGGTCGCGAGCGCGCGCCGCGTGAGCCGCCTGAACGGCTTCTACTCGCTATGGCTCTTCTCGATTCTATTGACTCTTTTCATGCCCCTGCACGAGTATTCCTCGGCGCTGGCGTACAGCGGCAGGGACGAGGCGATGGGGCTGCTGGGGCTGGGGCTGTCCCTGGTATCTTCGCTATTCATCGTCCTCGAGCTTCGCAGCCAGCTCTCGCACGACGCCTGGGTGACCGTCGGGGATGCAAAGTATATATCGGGCAAGTTCGACGAGGCGGTCGAGCATTACGACCGTTACCTGCGCACCGAGCCGAAGTCCGCGTCCGTCCACGCCTCCAAGGGGGCGGCGCTCCTGGGCCTGGGGATGTGGGCCGAGGCCATCGAGTCGTTCGACCTCGCGCTGGGGGCCGAACCTTCCAACCTATCCGCCGTCAACGGCAAAGGCCTGGCGCTAGCGCACCTGAAACGCTACTCCGAGGCGCTCGACTACCACGACCGGGCCATCAAGGGCGGCGGGGTCGCCGTCGGCTGGAACAACCGCGGCAACACCCTGAACTGGATGGGGGCCGCGCCCGAGGAGTCGCTCTCCTGCTACGTCAAGGCGCTCGAGGCCAATTCTGCCTACGACATTGCCTGGTACAACAAGGGGAAGGTCGAGGCGAAGCTCGGTCGGAACGCCGAGGCGGCCGCCTCGTTCCGCAAGGCCTGCGAGCTGCGCCCGCGCTTCGCGGAGGCGTGGTTCCAGCTGGGGCGGGCGCAGGCGGCGCTCGGGGCCCGCGACGAGGCTGTATTCTCCTATGACATGGCAATCCAATTGCGCCCGGCGAACATCGAAGCCTGGTCCGAGCGGAAGGTGCTGCTCGTCTCTTCCGCGCGCTCGAAGCTGCGGCCGATGCCGGTCGTGAACGTGCCCTCGGCGGGCACGATATTCGGCCCGGCGCTGGCCGGTGCCGCCTCGTTCGACGTGCCGTCCGAGGAGGTACGAGTCCCCGCGGACGCCGATGCGGCGAAACTGAACAAGGCGGCGATGGCAATCGCGTCGCGCGGGGAGATCGCCCGCGCCGTGGAGATGCTGGATTTGAGCATCGCGAAGTTCCCGCGCGAGACGGTGACGCACGTCTCCAAGGGGATTTTGCTCTCCCGCATGGGGAAGGTTGACGAGGCGCTCGCCGCCTTCGACCGGGCGACGAAGCTCTCGCCCGAGTGGGTCGGCACCTGGTTCGTCATGGGGATGGTTTTGGCCACCTCCGGCGAATACGACCGGGCGCTCGCATGCTTCGACCACGCCATCCGGCTGCGGCCCGGCTACGTCGACGCCTGGAGCGTCAAGGGCATCGTGCTCGGGACGCTGAAGCGCTACGACGACGCCGCGTCGGCGTTCGCCAAGATAATCGAGCTCGACCCCGAGAACGAGGAGGCCTGGCGGTCCCGCGGCACCGCGCTGAACAAACTGGGCCGCTACGAGGAGGCGATGGAGTGCTTCGCCGCGCTCACGAAGCTGCGCCCTGGCCTGGAGGAGACCGAGGGGCTGTACCAGGTCGAGCTGCGCAAGCTCGAGGACGCCACCGCGCTCCTGAACCTTGGGATTGCGCTGGCGAAGGCGCAGGAGTACGGGCCGGCGCTGGAGCAGCTGGATTCCGCGCTTTCACTGCGCCCGTCGCACGTCGACGCGCTCTACATCTCCGGCGTCGTGCGCGGGGTCGTGACCGACTACGCCGGTTCGCTCGCCCAGTTCGAGAAGGTTTTGTCCCTCCGGCCGACGCACCTGGAGGCGCTCTACGGAAAGGGGAACATCCTCGTGAAGCTCGACCGGGACTCGGAGGCGATTCCCGTCCTGGACAAGGTCCTGTCCCTCGATTCGACGCACCACGACGCCTGGTGCGACCGCGGCCACGCGCTGTGCAAGATGGACAAGATGCGCGAGGCGGTCGAGTCGTTCGACCGCGCGCTGGCGCTCAACCCGAAGCTCCAGAAGGCGATAACGCTGCGGGAGGCGTGCGTGCGCGGCGTGAAAGCGTGCAAGATGGACGAGCCGGCGTGAGCCGCTTGCAAGGTAAATTATTAATAGTATTATCATATACATACAAACCATGGGCATACAATTCGTCAACCGGAAGATGGAGCTCGGTCTCCTCGAGAATTTTTCCAAAGGCCCCGGCGGGATATTCGTGCTCTGGGGACGTCGCCGCGTCGGCAAGTCGAGGCTGCTCTCCCAGTTCGCTGCCGGGCGGGAATCCGTGTACCTGCAGGCGACGAAGGAGACGGAACGGGGGATACTTTCTGGCTTTTCGCAGGAGCTCGGAAGGCGGTTCGACGACCCGGCGCTGGAAGGGGCGTCTTTCGAATCGTTCAGGGATATGCTCCGATATATCCAGCGCAAGAAAGGGGATGCGCCCCTGCTGCTTGTAATCGACGAGTTCCCGTATCTGTGCGAGGCGAACGGTAGCGTTCCATCCATTCTCCAGGTGGAATACGACCAGGGGAGGCTGGCCGGGATGCACGTCGTGTTGTCTGGGTCCACGGTGAGCGCCATGGAGTCCGAAGTCCTCGGGGCGAAAAGCCCGCTCTACGGCAGACGGTCCGGGCAGCACAAGCTCCAGCCGATGGGGGCGATGGACGCGAAGGGTTTCTTTCCATCGGCGAGCTGGGAAGAGTACCTGCGGCTTTATGCCGTGGCCGGCGGCACCCCTGAATACCTCCTCAGGATGGATGAGGGGAAGGGCTGGAAGGAGAATGTTTTGTCCAACATCGCCGCGCCCGGCTCCATGCTGCTGGACGAGCCTGAATTGCTCTTCAAGACCGAGGTCAGGGAGCCGCGGACCTACTTCTCCATAATGAAGGCCATGTCCCAGGGACGTTCGACGCCGAACGAGATCGCCACGCTAGTCGGCATGCCCAGGACGTCCATCGTCAGGTACCTGGAGATGCTCGAGAAGCTCGACCTCGTGCACCGCCGGGTGCCGGTGACGGAGCCTGCCATTTCCCGACGCGGCCGGTACCGCATAAGGGACAACTTCTTCAGATTCTACTTCAGGTTCGTGTTCCCGCATCTTTCCCATGTGCGCCAGGGGATTACTGTTGGTCTGACGGATGCGCTGGACAAGGACTTCAATGCGTTCATGGGGCAGGCGTTCGAGATGGCCGTGGAGGACGCGCTGGTGGCTATGGCCCGGTCCGGTCGGATACGGTTTTCCTCCCTCGGCCCTTGGTGGGACGGCGAGGCGGAGATCGACCTCGTGATGCGGAACGGGCGCACGGTGACGTACGTCGAATGCAAGTGGTCGGACCTGGATGCGCGGTCCGCGGTCGCGGTGCTGGAATCGCTCAAGGAGAAGGCTTCGCGGGTCAATCTTCCCGGCGCGGAGAAACGGTATTTGATCGCGGCTCGGAAGTGCGCGCCCGTGGACGGGGCGGAGACGCTCACGATTGCGGACATGGCGAAGCTCGCGTGACGCATCGCAACCGCATGATGACTGAGGCCGGCGAGCAGGTACTCTGGCGCGCGGTCTTATGGCTGGAGCTTTGGCACATGTTCGTTGACGGCAATTAACCGATGTTCAGGGTTTTCAGCCGGCACAGCAGCGATTCGAACATCTCATCGAAATCGGGCACCGATTTCATCTGATGGCCAAGGGAGCTGTTCCAGCCGCCCCTGAGAAGTTCCCGCTCACCGATTAGTGCGCTGATGTCCGGCTCGATCCCTTTGAATTCGCATTTCTTCTCGAATGTCGGAACAGCCACATCCATATCCGCAACATCCCATAACCTGTAAACATCGTAAAAATCCCTGGGCCATCCCCTATCGAACAGCGCCCGCATCTTTTCGGCCATTATCTCGTTCAGCGAATACGCCAATATCCCCGTCCCGCACGAGTCCGAAAAGTCGTGAAACATCGGCCTCTTCTCCAATGGCAGCATTATGCGCTCCCTGTTGAACGCCGTGATGTCCAGTTTGATGTTGATGCTCATCCTGCCGGTCATGGACGAGCGGCAGCGAAGAGTGGCTTTCCAGCCGTTGGTGACCGCCATCAACTTGAAATCATCCTCGAAGCCTATTCCGGCATTGCTTTTAGCATCGTTCTTGGACCTTTCGATGACGGCGGCGAGTTCAGATCTGTCCATCTCGCTGCGCATGGTGAAGTCCAGGTCATCGGAAAAACGATAACCCCTCACGTGGATTTTCCGAATCGCCGTGCCGCCCTTGAACGCCAGGTTTTCCGTTTCCGAGAAAAGCTCGTTCAGGAACCGGTTCTGGAGATAATCCCTCTCGACCGTGGTCTCCGGGACGCCCTGCTCCCTGGCCTTCTTCCTTATCTCATTCACAGGTATCATTCTATGCCCCCCAGGGTTTTTTCCTTCACGTTGACGACCAATCGCCATTTGCCGCTCTTTGTTCCTTCCGCCGGC
This sequence comes from Thermoplasmatota archaeon, assembly GCA_036795795.1. GTDB lineage: Archaea > Thermoplasmatota > Thermoplasmata > SG8-5 > DAIRED01 > DAIRED01. The sequence goes on from DAIRED010000035.1 coordinate 6,610, forward strand.
AAGCCAGGGTCTAAACGCAGGTAGTTGCGGGCGTCGATTCTCGGGAGCTCGATGCCATCTATCCCGTAGTATTCGGCCAGATAACCGAGCCGCCTAATGACGCCCGAGTTGGATATCCTCTTCGCGTAATCACTCAACCGGGCTTTGTCGAGCGATTCGCTCTTAATCGCCTTTGCGACTTCCACCAAGCCACCGCAGTTATTCGGCCTGTCGAGGCAATCTATCACGGTTTTCTCTTTATCCGAGATGGATATCTGGATGTCGTTGAACCAGACCTTGTCGAAGCCGAAGAATTTCTTTTCCGTGACCCGTATTATCTTGTACCCGACTCCGAACACGTCGATATTGCGCTTCTTTTTCCTTGCCGTCGTCTGGACGAACACGGTGCTCGGTATCTGCTCGGTGAACCCGTGGTAGTGGAGGGCGCTCCAGTAGGAGATGCAGTAGGGTTGCACCAGCATCGAACCGATGACGAACTCGTTCAGGGTGTATTCGCCCTTTTCCGCGCCGAGCGGTATCAGGATGTACTTACCCCTCTCTATTCGCTCTATCCAGCCTTCCGATTCGAGACGGTGGAGAAGGTTCTTCAGGCTGCCGTGCGTCAGGTTGCTTATCCTTTTCGCGTCGTCGAACGTGAACGTCGCTCCCGCCGCCGCCAGTTTGCTCAGCATGCCCGGTTTTCTCATTTCAATACCCCAAGGTCATCTTTTCTGCTCACTACGGTGTATGTAAGTGAGAAACAATATATAAATGTTTCGGGCGGCGCGCGACCGCAATCCCAATCGGCGCCGGTCGCCCGGAGAAGGCGGGCGCGCCCTTCCAGCACGCGGCCCAAGCGGGCGTCACCCGTCCGGCTCCTTCTTGCGCTCGATGCGCTCGATGGCCTTCGTGACCTTCCTGGCCAGGTAAACGAAGTAGAGGACGAACGGGACGAAGACCAGAACGGAGAACATGACGTCCAGATGGGCGAGGCCGACGGGGTCGGCGCTTTTGACGGGACCTCGGGCGCAACGGTTTTATGCCATCCGACCAATGTTGCCCGCGATGAAGGAGAGCGCGTACGAAATCCTGGACGGTTTCAACATCGACGACCTGAGAGCCGTCTATGAACTCGCGGGCGCCAAGGCCATCAAGGACGAGGAGAGGTGCCCCGTCACATTCGACGAAGGGGTGAGAATCCTCGATGTGGCCGAGGAGTATGTCCACCATATCCAGGATTTGTCTGCGAGGCGGGCGCACCCCCTGGACATCGCGGCCGCGGCGCTCAGGTTCCCCGTATGGCGCCAGCCTTTCAAGAACTGCAACCACAGGACAGGGTACGCGATGTGCCGCCAGGTGCTGGAACTGTTCGGCTACGAGCTCTGCGCGTCCAAAGGGGATATCACCGAGTATGTATTCTCAATCAACAAATACAGCTACTCGGAAAAGGAAGTTAGGGAATGGCTGGATGCGAGCACGAGGCTCAGGTAGCCAGCGCCTCGAGTATTTCGCCATCCTGCCGGATGACCCTCTCGAGCGCCTCAACGAACAGCCGCTTCCTCTCGTCCTTCGTCATGCTGTATGAACGATGCGATATCGCATATAAATAATTCGCGCTAGTCTTCCTTCTTCTTGCGCTCCAGCGCCTTCATGGCGGAGTAGAGGACGAAGGGGACTAAAAACCTGGCTGCGCCTCAGAACAACCCTTTGAATCCCCGCCTTATCCGGTCGATGTCTTCGGAATTGATCCTGCCTGCGATTATCTTCACCTGGATGACGAACGATTCCGCATTTGCCGCCAGCTCCTTGGCCGATTCCCCGACGGGGGACGCCTTCCCCCTGGAAACGACGTAATACTGCGTGTCGATGCGTTCCTCTTTGGCACTGGAGATCGCGTCGGCCAAATCTTGGCGGTCGAACAGGTCCTTGAAGACGATTATGGTTCCTGCGTGGTTTTCCGACTTTATTCCGACCTTGAAGAGGAGTGAGAGAAGCGAATTGTACATGGCATAATACGACATCGGGATTGAGTTCTCCATCAGGTCGTTCTGAAGAAGCACCTTGGCCGATTTCAGACTGTCGTCGGCCTTCATCATGTACGAGGCCGAGATTTCCTCCGACGGGGCAACGAGGCCGAGCCTGCCTTCGTCCCTCAGCTTATGCAAAAAACCCGGTTTTCTCATAGTAGGCCTCCACCCCCTTCAGCACGACGTGGTTCTTGACTATCTCCTTGATGAGGTTCGAATCCCTGTCGAACGCCCCTATCTTGACTCGGACCTTCGAGTTGATGATTTCCATCTCCGCCTTGACCTTTCTTTCATCCGTGTCGACGTAGATGTCTATGTCGCTGTCCTTTTTCGCCTCGAACCTGGCGTAGCTGCCGAAGAGAAGCACCGGCCGGTCCGTCTTCTCGATGAGGCCCTCCACCACCATCCCTACCTCGGGATACTCGTTGATGAGCTTCATCAGCTTGTAGCGCTCCGCGTTGAATATGTAGTTCTTTGCCTGGAGGTTCCTCTTCAGCCTGAAGACCTTGTTCCTGCCCTCCGCCTCGCAATCGAGGACGTTGGCGTCCATCAATCTCGCGAGCCGCCTCTGGACGGACATCGCCGGGGCGCCCACCGCCCTCGCGATGGCCCGCAGGTGCAGGTCCTCGCGTATCAGCGCCAGGACTATCTCCAGCTCGAGATTGTCTCCATTTTGGGACATATGTACCAATAATGGTACGAAGAATAAAAAGGTTTCGCTAGGGCTTCTTGCGCTCCAGCGCCTTCCGAGTGATGCCACAGGCGAAACGGTTTTATGCGGGCCATCCATCGCATCCCCGTGGACGTCGCGATAATCGACTACGGCATGGGGAACATCGGTTCGCTGGAGAACATGGTCGAGAAGGTCGGCGGGAAGGCTCGAATTGTGAAGACGCCGTCGGAGCTGGCTTCCGCCGAGAAGGTCATTCTGCCTGGCGTCGGTTCTTTCGACAACGGCATGAGGCGGCTTTCCGAACTCGGATTCTCCGAGGCGCTCCGGCAGAAGGTCGTGGTCGAGAAGAGGCCGCTCCTAGCAATATGCCTGGGGATGCAGCTGTTGACGTCCGGGAGCGAAGAGGGGACTTTGCCGGGGTTAGGCTTCATAGATGCTAGAACGCTCAAATTCAAGCTCGGTGATGCGTCTTTGCGCATACCGCACATGGGCTGGAACGAGGTTTCTATCAGGAAGGAGAGTCCGCTCTTCAAGGACATGGAGGCCGAGCCGAGCTTCTATTTCGTCCACTCCTACTACGTGAAGTGCAACGATGACTCTGACGTGCTCACCACGACTTCCTACGGAATCGATTTCTGCTCGTCTTTATCGCGCGGGAACGTCTACGCCACCCAGTTCCACCCCGAGAAATCGCACAAGTACGGCAAAAGGCTGATGAAGAACTTCGTGGAGCTGGCCTGATGCTGCGCCACCGCGTGATTCCGGTCTTGCTGCTGCACAACGGCGGGCTCGTGAAGACTTTGAAATTCTCCAACCCGAAGTACGTCGGCGACCCCATCAACGCAGTGAAGATATTCAACGACAAGGAGGTGGACGAACTCGTGATACTGGACATCGATGCTTCGCGGGAGAAGCGCGGCCCGAACCTCGAGCTGCTGTCGAAGATTAACCGCGAGGCGTTCATGCCGCTCGGCTACGGCGGCGGGATTTCTTCACTCGAACAGGTGCGCGCGGTGCTGAACCTCGGCTTCGAGAAGGTCGTCTTGAACTCCTCTGCATTGGCGAACCCGGCGCTCGTTACTGCGGCTGCCGCCGAGTGCGGCAGCCAGAGCGTCGTGGTCTGCGTGGATGTGAAGAAGACGTTCACGGGCAAATACTCGGTGTACGCGCATGCTTCCGCGAAGAGCGCCTCGCGCGACCCCGTCGCCTGGGCCTCCGAGCTGGAACGGCTCGGGGCGGGCGAGATTGTGATAAACTCGGTGGATAGAGATGGCACGCTCTCCGGCTACGATTTGGAGCTTGTGGGCGCTGTGGCGTCGAGCGTGAGGATACCTGTTGTGGCGTCCGGCGGCGCGGGCTCGGTGGCGGACTTCGCCGCGGCGATTAAAAATGGCGCGTCGGCGGTGGCTGCTGGCGCGTTCTTCGTCTTCCACGGGCCGCACCGGGCGGTGCTGATAACGTATCCGGCGAAGGGGGAGCTGGGCGCTGTCTTTGGACAGCGCTAGCAGAACTTCCGTTCTGCGGGCATGGATTATTTTCCGGTCCCGCTCTCCAGCAGCCACTTCCAGAACTGCTTGTAATGGATATTTTTCCCATCGATGCGTTCGATGCCTTCCCTCTCCCAGGTGATGATTGTCCCATCGTCCATCTTGAAATGCTCCATGGCTCTCATCAGGCCGTTTATCTCTCTCTTTTTGGTCTTCTCATCGCCCATATCGCAGCAAGACTGGATGAGCTGCGATACCGTCTTTCCCTGCTTCAGGACGAAGTCGATGTCTCCGTCCCTGTCCCTCCAATAATACACGTCCCCCATCGTTCTGAGCTTCAGGTAAACGAGGTTTTCCATGAGGCGCCCGACGTCGCTGCTGAAGCTGAAGCCCACGGCGTTCTTCATGCCAACGTCGACGCAGTACACCCTTCTGGGATAGGTGAACTGCGCTTTCAGCGAATATGAAAAATGGTTCACGAAGAAGAACAGGTACACGCTCTCCAAGTGCTCGATGTATTCCTGCACGGTCTTTATGTTCAGGTCGACGATTTTCGAGAGGGATTTTGCGCTTACTTCGCCGGGCGAGTTCGTCAACAGGTACCCGGCCAGCCTCTCGAGCTTGGCGCGCTCCTTCACGTCGTACCTGGCCAACACGTCCCTGGACAGTATCGCGGAGAAGTACTCCTTCAGCAAGGCCACCTTCATCTCCTCCTTGTCCTCCAGGACCACCTCGGGATACCCGCCGAACCTCATGTACGCGTCCAGATGATGGTTTATGGCCGACCTTGATGCCAGCAGCTCCGCCTCGGTGCTCACGGCAACGCCGTTGAATGCCAGGTGCTCGCCGAATGAGAGCGGGAACACCTCGTACGTGAGGTTCCTGCCGGCGAGATGCGTCGAGAATTCGGATTTCAGCAGGGATGAGTTCGAGCCGGTGATGGTGATCTTCACTTTCCTCCGGGAATCGTACATCTTCTTCACCCACCTCTCCCATCCAGGCACCCTCTGGATTTCGTCCAGGAACAGGTATTGGCCGTCGCCCGGCAGCATCAGCTCCTCGTAATTCCTGTAGATTTCTTCCAAATCTGCGCGTTCGAACGTGGGGTCTTCGAGGTTGACGTACATTATCTGTTTCGGCTCGACCGCTTCCAAAAGGTCCCCGATGATTAGGCGCATGAGGCTGGTCTTGCCGGACCTTCTCACGCCGGTCAGGGCGAGAACCTCCTTCCTTTCGAAGAGCGGGCGGACATCTGCGCCGCGCGCTTTCATGTCCGGCATCTTGTAATCTTTCTTCACCCACCAGGGATTCCAGAACGTCAAGCCTTCCTTTATCATTGTTACCACGCTCCACCACATTACGCATTATGGTATAGTGCGCTACACCCCATAAGGATTTCGGTGGGCGTGGCGGCTGCCTGGCGCGGGTCCGGCGGCTGGGGCAATCTTG
>DAIRED010000036.1:0-12012 GCA_036795795.1 Thermoplasmatota archaeon
TTATCGTCTGCACGACCCGCCCGGCCGCGGAGGAATATGTCTCTATCATCCTCGCGGTCGAAAAGGCGACGTCCGCCACCTCCGCCTCCGAAAATGTGTCGCGCTGCATCGCGAAATATCCGAGTACCGAGGCCATGACGACGACAACGGCGATTGCCACGGCCACCTTGGAGGAGAGCCACTCTATCAAGCGACGACCTCGAACATGTCGTGGTCGGGCATCGACATCATCTCGACGGCCAAAGCGCGCTCCGTCTCGTGGCTCATCTCCTTGTCGACGCGATCCTTCATGTGGTCCTTCAGGCGGATGCGCACCTTCTTGCTGCCCATCGTGAACTCGGCGGCGACGAGACCCTTGTCCTCGACGGTTATCGAGCCCTTCCCCATCGTGCAACCGGACGAGAGCTGGATGCCGTCGACGGCGCACGAGACCGGCGGCTGGATCTTCGACTGGAAAACGCATCGCATCTTGCCCTGGCCGAGCCAGTCCCGCGCGAACGCCCCCATCCGGTAGCCTATCGCAACGTACGGGCCGAGGTGGCCGTGGAACCTCTCCATGAGCTTGAGCGCCTCTTCGTCTGCCATGATGGTGAATCGCGGACGGGGTATAAGGTGTTTCCTAACAAGTTTTATTATTGAGATAACTCCTTATCCAGCTCAGCGGAAGGGGGCTGAAATATGATCGATTGGATGAGGGCGGTTGAGCTCGTATCGGTGGTCGGCGCAATTATCGCAGCATTCTGGGCGTACTACAACCATTACAAGGACAAGGAGTGGGCGGCCTACCACGAGATGGACGAAAAGTACAGAGAGTACCTGCGAATGTGCCTGGACCTCCCCCACTTGGACATCTTCGACATTCCGAATGAAAAGTTCGGCGTCGAGGCGAAGGTCGAATTGACCCCGGAACAGAAGAAAGCGGAGGTCATAGCATTCACTATCCTATTCTCGATTTTCGAGCGAGCGTTTCTGATGTACAGAGGAAAGTCGAGCGCCTTGAGGAAGAAGCAATGGAATGGCTGGGAAGATTACATGAAAGGATACTGCCTCCGTAATAACTTCATCGACGCATGGATTATCAGCGGTGACACGTTCGACAAAACATTCAAGAGTTTCATGGACCGTTTGGTCGAGGAAAGTCGAAGGAAGAAGAAAGCAGAAAAGGGCGTCGCTAGCTGACCCATCCCCATTTCACGCGCCCCTCGTACGTCTCGGGGAGGACCCCGAACGCCTCGATGCGCTTGACCCTGAGCCCCATCGCGCGGACCTCGGTCAGCATCCTCGTCGACGGCACCTCGGCCCCCGAGACGCCGCCGCGCAGCGCCGCCAGCTCCAGCGCCTCGCGCGCCTCCCGGCCGGACTCGCGCCCCGTCCCGCGCGGCCTCAGCGCCCCGAGGATGATTTTCGTGTCTGAAAAGAGTTTCCTGGCGCGGGCGGCGACGAGCCCCATCGACTCCGGCGAAGGGGGGGCGCACCCTTCCAAAGGCGTGCCCTTCGTGGGCCTGAAAGCGATTAGGGCGATTGTGGATGGCTCGACGGTTTTCTTCAGGCGGTCGAGCGCCTCGAACTCCCCCATGAGCTGTCCGCGGTGGAGCCCGACGCATACGTGCGGGGCGATGTGGGGAACGCCCGCATCGCGCAGGTGTTCGAAGGTCGCCTGGTACGTTTCCGGCCCGGCCTCGAGCCCGAAAATCTCCCTGGCCGACTCGCGCGAGCCCACGAACTCCATCGAGGCGATGTCGACGCCGGCCTCGGCGATGCCCCGGGCCAGCTTCTCGTCCGCGAAGCCCGTGTGCAGCTTGATTATGAGCCCCATCGAGTGGATTATTTCCAGCGCCGGCAGGAGCTTCATGAGGTTGAGCATCCGCCCCTCCCGGTCGCAGCCGCCCGACACCAAAAGGCCTTCGCCAGCCTTCCTGTCGGCGAGGTCCTGGGCGAAGCGGACGAGCGCGGCCGGGGTCGCCATCGGCGTCATGTACGATAGATACGCCTTGTTGCAGTGCAAGCAGGACAGGGCGCACGCCTCGCCGGATATCGAGACCGATGGGAACCTGGGCCAGACTCGGTAGGCTCTGAAAACGCGCTCGCTCAAGGCTCCTTGCCCTCTTCAGGGTTTTCCTTCTCGAACTCTACGGGCTTCGGCTCGACGGATGAAGCCGCGGATTCCTCCTTCGCTTTATCCAGGTCGCCCTCTGGCGATGCATTATCGTCTGCGGCCGTGGAGTCGTCGTCGAACTTCACGCCGCACTTGGGGCAGAGCTTATCCTCGTCGCCGACCTCTGCGCCGCACTCGGTGCACTTGAAGCCGCCCTTCTTGGGCGTGACCTCCGCGAGGTCGGCGCGCCACTTGTCGCGCTCGAGCTTCCCCTTCCTGAGCCACCAGTACATCAGGAGGCCGATGAGGAACAGCATCCCGACCTGGAGGAATATCGTCGCCATGCCGAACATGACCATCGCGCCGGTGTAGTCGGACATTCGAGCGTTCATAGGGCCAGTCGTCCCCCAGCCTGCAGTCCAGTTCCCGTCCTCGTAGAGCTCGAAGTAGTGCTGGTACATCGACTGCGGCAGGACAACGTCGGTCTCGTACACCCTGGGCGACGCGGTGGCGCTCTCCCCGGCCTTCAGCGTCATGAGCGTCTGGTTGATGAACGGGTCGGTCTGCACGCTGTCCGTCATGTCGAAAATCGAGAGCCTCACGGAGACGTTGGAGTCCGGCAGGTCGCCGACGTACGTCACCTCAAGATGGAAATCCGCGACCCCCTCGGCAGAGTATGGCGTCACGGACCCATCGGTCAGCAGCTCGCTCTCCGAGTGCAGCGCCGGCAGCGGGCTGTCGTAGATGTCCTGGAGGTACAGCTGCCCGAAAACCCCTCCCGAGACGAGAACGACGACGATTCCCGTGATGGCCATCTTCTTGATGACCTTCTCTCCGAAGAAGTAGGGGATGAGAAGCGTGAGGAGCGCCGCCAGGACGATGAGCACCATGTCGACGGTCGAGTCGTACGTGTAAATCATCGCGGCCATTATTGATATGTCAACGACTGCGACCAGCACGGTCCATATGACCTGCGAGTACCTGATGGAGTTGAGGCGCTTCTGCAGAGCGTAGATGCCCATGACCACTCGCAAGTTGTCCTTTATGAAAAAGCTTGCTATCGGCGCTTGGACATCTTCTCTATCACGGGCTCGGGGTCGACCAGCGTGTCCTTGCACCCGTCCCTGGAAAGCGGGGCGCCCTGGGCCGGAACGCCGTACAGGCTGGCCTTCTCCATCGAGTCCGCGAGCTCGAAGTAGCACGCCACGCCGAGGACTGCCTTGAACTTCTTCTTGGCCATTATCTTGAAGACCATGCTGCCGCCGGGGACGATGAAGAAGCCCCCGTAGCCCATGCACTCCGCCTCGGACTTGAGCCTTCCGATCGGGCACGCGCCGCACTTGAGGCATGCATAGCCTTCTTCCGTCAGCGGCGCCTTGCACTTCCCCGAGCTGCGGAGGCACTGCGGGACGAAGACCGCGCGGTCGGCGAAGGCCACCATGGCGAACTCCCTGGCGTGGGCATCGTTCTTCATCTTCACGTACAGCTGGTCGACCATGTTGACGTCGAAGCCAAGCTTCAGCATCACCGCTTTCAGGGAGCTGCGGGTGCCGATGTCCATCCCCGTGTCGAGGATGGCGCTGACGAGGTCCTTCATCGGATGAAATACCACCTGGTTGTTAATTAACCCTTCCCCTTACGAGGGATTCCATGCGGGCCAGCTTGCGCTTTATCGCCTCGGCCGTCCCGATGTCGTGCCTAACGTAGACGTCGCCCTTGACGTGGGCCAGCGCGGCCTCGCACTTGCGCTCCGCGCCGGCGATGGTGTCGTCGATTCCGACGACTGCCAGCGAGCGAGAGGTCGTTGTCAGAACGCGCCCGCCGTCCTCGTTCACCGAGGCGTAGTAGAGCTTCGCTCCCGTTGAGGCGATGGCCTTTTCGTCGACCGCGATGGGGACGCCGACCTCGGACTTCACCCCGTAGCCGCGCGGGACGACATACTTGCAGACCGTTGCCTTGTAGATGTAGCTGCTGATGCCGTCGCGGAGCTTGCCGTCGACGACCGCCTGGAAAAGCTCGATGGAGCTCGACTCCAGCAACGGAAGTACGTTCATCACCTCCGGGTCAGCATAGCGGGCGTTGTACTCGATTAGACGGACGCCAGCCGCGGTGGCGATGAAGCCTCCGTACATCACTCCCCTGTAGGGCTCGCCGCACTCCTTCCCGATGGCCGAGCAGACCTTCCTGGTGATGTCCAGCGCAGCGTCGTATTCGCCCTGCCCCAGGAACGGAAGAAGGTGGTTCGCATCGGAATAGGAGCCCATCCCGCCGGTGTTGGGGCCCTTGTCCCCCTCGTACGCCCGCTTGTGGTCCTGCGCGAGAGGAGAGCCGACGACCGTCTTGCCGTCCGCGAGGCACTGGATGGAAAACTCCTCGCCGACGAACTTCTCCTCGACGACGGCTGCGCCGCTCTTCGCGATGCATTCCTCGGCGTATTTCACCCCGTCGTCGAACGTGGCCAGATGCTCCCCGCTCAGGCGCACGCCCTTGCCGCCGCACAAGCCCTCGTCCTTGACGACGTACTCGCCCAGGTCGCGGATGAAGTCCCTCAAGCCGTCGGGGGAGCGGAAGACCCTGTGCTCCGGGTTGCCGGGGATGTGGTATTTTTCGAGAAGGCCGCGCGTGAAGGATTTGGATGTCTCCAATCTTGCGCAGGATTTCGTCGGCCCGACGGACGGGATTCCGGCCTTGGCCATCTCGTCCACGAGCCCCTTTTCCAGCGGAGCCTCGGGGCCGACGACGGCGAGGTCGACGCGCATCGCCTTGGCGTACTCGACGACCTTCGGGACGTCCGTCTCGGAGACGTAGCGCACGTCCTTGGCCAGCCGCGCCAGCCCGGGGTTGCGGTTCTTCATCGCGCAGCAGACCGTGGCTCCGCAATTGGACAGCGCCTCCGCGACGCAGTGCTCCCTGGCCCCCCCGCCGACGACCAACGCCTTCATGGGACCTGGAATGCCGCGGGCGGAATTAAGGGTTTCGGGGCGCAAGTGGTTTATTCTCGTACGCGGATACAGTGCTCGTTAACATGATGGAATACGTCTGCTCGAAGTGCGGGAAGTACCTCACCTGGATTCCGGAGTACAACCGGTGGTACTGCCACATATGCAAGTCGTACGCCGGGGAGAACGACGTCTTCGGCAAGATGGCCCCCAAGATCGTGTCTACTGACACGTGCGTCACATGCAGCCGGAAGATGGACTACATCGCCCAGTACCAGGCGTGGTTCTGCCCGAACTGCCAGACCTACAAGACGATGCAGGGACCGACGATAGACACGCCGTGCCCGAAGTGCCAGCGCGTCGGAATGGTCTACTCCTACGACCAGCAGAAGTGGTACTGCCCCACCTGCCAGGCGTACCCAGAGGCGGGCGAGGTCAAGAAGTCCACGACCGCCACGCACGCGAAGGAGGAGAATAAGGACGGCGCGGTCACGATAATCGACGACCTGTTCTTGATGTACAACGACGGCCGCCTCATCAAGCACTTCACCAGGCGGTTGAAGCCGCTTGTGGACACGGACATCCTCAGCGGGATGCTCATGGCCGTCCAGGAGTTCGTCAAGGACGCGTTCCCGTCGGACGACAAGGAAGGCAACGTCGAGGAGATAAAACTCGGAGAACTGAGAATCATCGTCTTCAAGGGCAAGTGGACCAGCCTCGCCGCGATAATCAGCGGCAGCGACCCGGAGCATCTCAACCACCAGATGTCCCGGTGCATCCTCGACATGGAGGAGCAGAACAAGGCCATCCTCGAGAAGTGGGACGGCGACCTCGCCATCGCCAAGCCGCTCCAGAAGTACATCATGAAGCTGCTGGCGGGGGATTACGCGACGGGATGATTGGGGTGCGCTAGATATCCAACCTGCGCCTTCCAATTCTATTTAATTTCCTCCGTCTCAGGTTGCTTTTCCTCGGGCTTCGCTTCATCCGGCCGGCTCTCCGGCTTCTTCCCCTTCATCATTTTAAAGCCGACCAGCGCCGCTACGACCACCACGACAACGACTATCAGGATTATCCAGGTGTAATCGCCGACGCTGCCCTTCGGGTCGTCGTCTGGGTCCTCGTTGTCGCCGATTCCGTCGCCGTCCGAATCCGCAGATTCGTCGGGATCGTCGGGGAAGGCGTCGTCCACATCTGGCACGCCGTCTCCGTCCGAATCCGTTGAAGCCGTCGCTGCGACGTGGATGACGACCGTGTCCGCATCCGTATTGCCCGCGCCGTCGCTGACGGTCAGCGTGACCGTGTAGTCGCCCGGAATCACGAAAACGAAGCTCGGACTCGCGCCATCGAGATGTTGCAACGTGCCACCATAGGTGAACGTCCAGATGTAGTAACCCATCGTGTTGTTGTCCGCGCTGGCCGTCCCGTCGAATACGACCGTCGCGCCCGAGTCCACGGTCTGGTCCGGACCTGCGTTCGCCACCGGTGGTTCCGTGTCCACGACATCGACGCCGACGCCGCCTTCGTCCAGATTGCTGGCTGCGTCGGAGACCGTGAGGGTCACCCAGTACGAGCCAATGACGTCGAACGTGAAGCTCGGGGCGACGCCATAGAGCGTCACAGCGTGGTTGTCGTAAGTGAATGCCCACGTGTAATTCGTCACCCCAACATTGTCGGAGCTTCCCGAGCCGTCGAACGTGACGAGCGCCCCGACTTCCACCTGTTGGCTTGTGCCGGCGTCGGCAACGGGCAAGGTCGTATCTATCACCGTCACCATCAACGTGCAAGTGTCCCAGTTCCCCGCGGCGTCGCTGACGTTCAGCGTTGCGATGTAAATCCCCGGAATCCTAAACATGAAGACAGGAGCCACAACATTGAATGTGACCAAGGAACCGTTGTACGTGAAAGTCCACTTGTAACTCACGACGCCCACGTTGTCTGAGCTGTAACCTCCAACCAGGGTCACCTCAACGCCCTGGCCGATCGTAACGTTGGCGCCGCCTCTCGCCACTGGCGGGGGGATATCTAGAACCGTGATGTTCACGGTGCCAGGTCTTCCGGCCATGGTGTCGGTCGCCCAATTCAACGCCGCGTCCGTCACCTTGAGTTCAACGACATAAGTGCTAGGCGTTTCAAATACGAACGTCGGGCTGACTCCATAAAGTGCAATCCCGATTCCGTCATACATGAATACCCAAGTCCAGTTGACGATGCCGATATTGTCCGTCGAGGCCGAGCCGTCGAAGGTGACCAGCGCGCCTTCGTTGACAATCTGGTCGGGACCGGCGTTCACCACAGGCGATATTGTATCTTTCACCGTGAGCGCCATGGTGTCCGTGTCCGTAAGGCCGACAGCGTCGCGCACCGTCAGGGTGATAGTGTAAATGCTTGGAATGTCAAATTGGAACGCTGGCCCCGCTCCCCACAATACAATAGCCGACCCGTTGTACGTGAAGTTCCACGTGTGGTTTGTGATACCGACGTTGTCTGTGCTGCCGCCGCCGTCGAAGGTCACCAAAGCACCCTGGAGGACTATCGCGTCGGCGCCGGCGTTCGCCACCGGCGCGGTGATGTCCAGCACGGTGATTTGCACCGTGTCGGTGTCCGTGAGCCCCGCGACGTCGCGGACCGTCAGCGTCACCGTGAAAATCCCCGGCGCGCCGAACGTGTACGTTGGTGCGGAGCTGTGCAGGGTCTTAGCGGTGCCGTCGGTGAACGTCCAGGTGTAGTTCACGACGCCGATGTTGTCCGTGCTTCCAGAGCCGTCGAATGTGACGACCGCCCCCTGGTCCACCGCCTGGTCGGGACCCGCGTCCGCGACAGGATCGGTAACGTCGTTAACCGTCACGTTCATCGCATCCGTGTCCCAGTTCCCTGTCGCGTCAGAGGCGTTCAGGGTCACTGGATAGATGCCAGGTTCCGCGAAAGTGTGGCTCGGGCCGACGCCGTACAGCGTCACGGCCGTCACGTCGATGAAGGTCCACGTGTAATTCACGACGCCTGCGTTGTCCGTGCTCCCGGAACCGTCGAAGGTCGCCGCCGTGCCCACACCCGCAGTTTGGTCTGGCCCGGCGTCAGCGACCGGGGCTTCTGTGTCGTTCACGGTCACAGCCATTATGTCCGTGTCCCAGTTCCCGGCAGCGTCGGTTACGTTCAGCGTCACGACGAACGCGCCCGAGTGGTCGAACTGGTAGATCGGCCCATCGGTGTAAAGGGTCTGGGCCGCCCCGTCGATGAATGTCCAAGTGTAGTTCATGACGCCGATGTTGTCCGTGCTTCCAGAGCCGTCGAAGGTCACGACGGCGCCCATGTCGACCGTTTGATCGAGTCCGGCGTCCGCGGTCGGGGCCGTGATGTCCAATACCGTCACCGTCATGGTGTCCGTGTCCCACTGGCCCATCGGATCCGTGATGTTCAAGGTCGCTACGTAAACGCCTGGAATCGTGAACTGATACGCGAAGAACAGCATGCTCTCCTCAGTGACGTTCGTGACGCCGTCGAAGAACGTCCACTTCCACGAGAATGCGAGGTCGTCCCAGCTCCCGCTGCCGTCAAGATCTACCCAGCCTCCCTCGTTGATTATGTGGTCGGGCCCGGCGTCCGCCATCGGCGCGGCTCCATCCTGCCATATAAAGAGTGGGTAGGTGACCCCCTCGGCCATGCACCATATGTTCGCGAAATCCCACCCGGCGCCGGTGAACGTTGCCTTGGTCATCATCGTTGCTGTGTCGCTCCCGAAGACGCCCGCCGGGTCAGGGTCGTCGCTGCCCACCCCGTCCGTCGTGCCCGAGATGGTGGTGTCCCAGAAGCAGGCGGTGAACGTCCCGATCGACCGCTCGCCGCGGAACCCGCCGACGTTTGATGTACCCGTCGGGTATCCGATGGAATAGCTATTGACTATGTTCCCTGAGACGCCCCCTATCAGTCCCCCGACGGCTGATGTGCCGACAACATCCCCCCACGCGTAGCAATCGGAAATCGTGCCGCTGTTTTGGTAGCCGATAAGGCCGCCGACGAGAGAGCTGGTGCCCGTGACGTCCCCCGTCGCATAGCTTTTGTTGAGGATCGCGGTACCGGCGGAGTACCCGGCGAGACCTCCCAGGTAAGTCAAGCCCGTGACTGTAACGTCGGCGTAGCACTCAGTGGTCTGGCTGCCGCCAGAAAGATAGCCTATTAGACCCCCCGTTCCAAAGGTAGCGGTCCCTGCGACCTTACCGGACGCCCCGCACTTGATTACCGTCCCGTTGTTCTGCCCCGCGAGCGTCCCGACCCAGCTCGCCGCCGACACGTTGACGTCCGTCAACGTGACGTTTGACACTCTGCCGCTGGCCTCGATGCTGCCGAAGAGCCCAGCGAAACTGTTCCCAGTCTTCCGGATGAACAGGCTGTCTATTCCGAATCCGTTACCCTCAAGCGAGCCCGAGAACATCGTTCCCTGGTAATTGAACGTGCCGTCATCCGTGTCCCTGGCAATCGGCGAGAACCCCTTGCCCGAGGCAAGAGAGGTGCCCCACATCTGGCTCGGCTCGGTTATCTCCAGGAGGTCGATGTCGCATTCAAGCGTGTAGTCCGCGGACAGGTCCATTCCCATCATCTGTAGTTGGTGGCTGTTGCGGATCTCAGTGCTGTATTCCATTTGGAGGAAGGGCCTGGTCTGGCCGTCCGCCATGAACCAGGTCCCGGAGCCGGGCGTGTCGCCGAATGTCCAGCCGGCACCGGTGAATGTCGTTAATGTCATCATCTCCGCAGTTGTCCTGCCCGTGGCGCCCCCGCCGCCAGCGCTCGTAGCTTGGCCGGACGTATCGGTGTCCCAGAAGCTGTTAGAGACCGTGCCCCCCACCCAGATACTCCCGATGAGACCGCCGACATCTGAACTGCCGCTTACGCTGCCGGACGCATAGCTATTCGCAACTATAGGCGTGGAGCCTTCGTTCCTGTGATATCCAACTAGGCCACCGACCTGGCGGTCGCCTGTGACGTTTCCGGTAGCGTAGCACTCGGTCACGTTGCCATTGTTGATGTTATCTCCGATTAAACCGCCAATATTATACCCCGTCCCAACCACCGTAGCAGTCGAATGGCACATGGACACCGTGCCGTAGCTACGGCCGACGAGGCCGCCGACGTCGTAACGTCCTCTCACGATTCCAGTGACGTATGAGTTCGATATTGTCGGCGATGGTGTGTGTACCCCCACCAGTCCGCCGACGTAGTCAAACCCCGTAACATCTAGGTTTACGAGACACACATTTTTTAAGACTGCTCCGTTATCTTCCACGCCGAACAAACCGATGGAATAGGTGCTTGGCCTGTTGATGTACAACCCGGCGATGGTGCGATTTTTCCCGTCGAAACTTCCATTAAATTGATGCACATTGTCGCCGATGGGCGCGAACCCCAGTCCGCTGTTCCACCCGCTCGTGATGCTTGCGTCGATGTCATTGGCCAGCGCGTAGTGTGCGCTGAGGTTCCCACTCATGTTCTGCAGGTCCCACACATCCTCGATCATGTAGGGGTTTCCCGCCGTTCCATTGCCGCCGCCGAAGGACCCGCCGCTGAGGGGCGCCACCGGAACGTTCCCTGAAGGCTCCGGACCGTCAAACACGTTTATCGCGTCCGCTGGCCCGTTGGCCAGCATCATTCCCATGGTGCTCAGCACCAGCATTGCCACGATAAATGCAGATATACCCTTTTTCATGCACAACCCCTCTGTGGGATAGGGGGTTATGTTATTTAAACTGTATCGAATTGGTCAATCAATCCAGCGCACTAGATGAACGCCCCAATCGTCGGCGCGTCCAAACAGTCCATGTCATACGAGATGACGCCCTCGCGCGCGAGCGCACCGTCTATCTTCGTCTTGCCGGTTATCGTTCCGATGAGCGACGCCCGCCACCACATATCCAGCATCGCAGTGCCGAGGACGCCCGCATAGACCGTCATCAGGTCGTCGGAGAACTCCTGCTCGGCGCAGACTTCCGCCGCGTAGCAGGCGAAGTGGTCGCGCATCGCGAGCGTGCGGGCGTAGGAGCCGAAGGTTGCCAGCGCGTCCTGGTCGCGCTCCATCAAATGCACCTCGCGCGGCTCCAGAGTGTGCAACGTCTCCGTCTTTCCGCCCTCCTCGAGGCGCATCCAGAGGAGCTTGCCATCCGTGTACTGCATCAGGTTCCACGTGAAGTCCGGAGCGGAATAAACAGGCAGCCAGGCGACGCTCTCCAGGTCAAGCGCCTCGCAGTTCCCCTCAAGGGCGACGTCGTCCAGATCCTCCGGCTCCTCGGTGGTCTCAAGGACCGTCGCCAGCTTCTGGATTGGCATCTCGGATATCTCCGGCTCTTCGTCCGCGAAGGCGAGGAGCTTCCCCACGCCCCCGGCCGTGCCGAGCAGGGACGCCATCACGTCGCCAGCCTGCCCGATGCGCTTCCAGTCCTGCCAGACGCCCGCGCCGCGTGCGTCTCGCTCGAAGTCCCTGAGCCTCCGCCGAGACGATTCCAGCTCGTTCGCCAGCATTCCGTCGGGGAGGCCGCGCAGGACGCCTTCGCCGAAGGCGCGTAGCGACGAGCCTCCTGGGGTTATCCCCCGGCAGGAGAGGTTGGCGTTGACCTGGACGCGCCACGAGACGTGGACGTGCGCCGGGAACTGGCGGCAGAATCGGGGCCTGATGTCGTATATCTGGCAACGCCGGCCGCGCAGGAAGTGGCACCCGCCCTGGCCCCCCTGTAACCTCACGGCGCTCGGCTGGGGCGTGCGCCGCCCGTCGATGCGCTCGTTTGTGAGCCCGGCGGCACGCCGCGGGTCTGCGCCGATGAGCCGCAGCTCCGATTCAGAAACTTCGGGCTGGCATAGGCAGCAGAGCCCGCACTCGTCGATGCACGCGAACGATTTTCCATCCAGCTCCGAGAGGTCCACGTCCATGTCGTCACAGCGGCTCGAACTCGTGCAGGCGCTCGATTTCCGGGCTGACCTTCCCCTCGCGGATGA
>DAIRED010000037.1:0-11952 GCA_036795795.1 Thermoplasmatota archaeon
GGCGGGCGGGTGGGGGCATTCTCCGACAAGCGAGGTGGGGGCGGGGGTGGCGGGGGGGCGTTGACTTTGGCACCACGAGGGACACCAGGCTTTTATCTACGATGCGCTTGTGGTGTCCCGAGGTGCCTCAATGCCGCCAATCATCGGTATCCGCCGCGAGGACAAGAACGAGTGGGAGCGCAGGGTCCCCCTGACGCCAGACCAGGTCAAGGAGCTCACGCACCACGGCGTCCACGTCCATGTGCAGCCGTCTCGAATCCGCGTCTTCCCCGACGAGGAGTACGAGAAGGCTGGCGCGCTGGTGCAGGACGACCTCTCCGAGTGCGACGTGATTTTCGGAATAAAGGAGATGCCCCAGTCGCTCTTCATGGAGGACCAGGCGTACATGTTCTTCGCCCACGTCATCAAGGGCCAGAAATACAACATGCCGATGCTCAAGCGCCTGATGGAGGTCGGCGGCACCCTGCTGGACTACGAGAAGGTCACCGACGACAAAAACCGCAGGCTCATCTTCTTCGGCAACTTTGCTGGCCTGGCTGGAATGCTGGAAACATTCTACACTTTGGGGAAGCGCCTCGAGTGGGAAGGCATCAAGTCTCCTTTCACCGCGCTCAAGCGCCCCCTGGATTACGGGAGCCTCGGTGAGGCCCGCGCCGCGCTGGCCGTCGTCGGAAAGTGGATTGAAATCGACGGCTTGCCAGAGAAGATGGGGCCGCTCATCGTCGGGTTCGCCGGCTACGGAAACGTCTCGAAGGGGGCGCAGGAGATATTCGACATCCTGCCGCACGAGGAGATTGCGCCGGAGAAGCTGGCCGAGCTTGAAAAGTCCGGGAAGCTCTCGCGGCACAAGGTCTACAAGGTCGTCTTCTACGAGAAGGACATGGTAGTTCCAAAATCCGGGGCTTTCGACCTCCAGGACTACTTCAAGCACCCCGAGAAATATACGGGCGTCTTCGACCAGTACCTGCCGCATCTCTCCGTACTCGTGAACTGCATCTACTGGGACGCGCGCTACCCCCGGCTCGTCACGAAAGATTGGCTGAATAAGAACTGGATGAATGGCAAGATGCTCCGCGTCATCGGGGACATCTCCATCGACGTCAACGGCGCAATCGAGTGTTCGGACAAGGCCACAGACCCTGGAGACCCGGTGTTCACGTACGATGTCAAGGCAGGGACGATAAAGGACGGCTGGGAAGGGAATGGCCCGGTGATGATGGCCGTTGACACGCTGCCTTCGGAGCTCCCGCGCGAGGCTTCCGAGTACTTCGGAAACCAGCTCATGCCCTACGTCATCGACGTCGCCAGGGCGGACTACCACAAGACCTTCGCCGACCTCTACCTGCCGCCGGAGATAAAGCGCTCCGTCATCGTGCACGAGGGGAAGCTGGCGCCGGACTTTGAATATATACAAAAGTACCTTTGAGAAGAAGGCGCGCATCTCCATCGAAATCGGGTCTGTTTGGAGCTGGCAGGCGCGCGCCTGAGCAGTTTGTCTCACTCCTCAAGCCAAAACCCTCTTTTACCCCCTCGTCATACCGCGCATTTGGCACTCTGTGTGGATGCCCATCGAGGTGTCCCGGAGGAGCCGCGGAGCGTGCAGTCATGAAAAAGGTGTTGGTGCTGGGCGCGGGCATGGTCGCGAGGCCGATGGTGGAATATCTGCTGGACAACGGATTCCAGGTCACCGTGGCGAGCAGAACTGTGAGCAAGGCCAAGGACCTGATTGGAAAATCGAAGAACGGCATGGCCGTGGCGCTGGACGCCGAGAACAAGGCGGACCTGCCGAAGCTGGACAAGCTCGTCAAGGAGCACGACCTCTCGGTCAGCCTCCTGCCGTACGTCCACCACCCGATGGTCGCGCAGCTCTGCCTGAAGCACAAAAAACATCTCGTCACGACGTCGTACGTGAGCGACAAGATGAAGGCCTTCGACGCAGCGGCGAAGAAGGCAAAACTGGTCTTCCTAAATGAATCAGGGCTGGACCCTGGCATCGACCACATGTCCGCGATGCGCGTCATCCACGCCGTGGAGCGTAAGGGCGGCAAGGTCGTCTCGTTCCGGTCGACGACGGGGGCGCTTCCGGCGCACGCCTCGAACAACAACCCGTTCGGATACAAGTTCTCCTGGGCGCCGCGCGGCGTCCTCCTCGCATCGAAGAACGCATCCCGCTGGCTGCAGGATGGCAAGGAAGTGTCGTATCCGGGCGAGCAGCTCTTCGAGAACTACAGCATCGAGGACGTGCCAGGCGCTGGCTCGTTCGAGAACTACCCGAACCGCAACTCCGTGCCGTACAAGGAGATATACGGCCTCAAGGACGCGCGGACGGTCTACCGCGGAACGTTCCGCATGACCGGCTGGTGCGAGACGATGCGCAGCGTCGTGGCGCTAGGCTGGCTCAACGACCAGCCCGTCAAGGGGTTCAAAGGAAAGACCTACGCGGATATGACAAAGTTCCTGACCAAGGCGAAGCCCGGCGAGGACGCGGCGAAGGCGACCGCGCGCTTCCTGGGTCTCAAGCCGTACTCGGCCATACTCAAGAGGATTCAATGGCTCGGCCTCTTCGCAGACAAGCCCTTGCCGAAGGACAAGGACAACCCGCTCGACTACATGAACGTCCTGACGCTGGCGAAGATGTCGATGGCGCCGAAGGACATAGACATGATAGTCATGAACCACGAGTTCGTCGCCGAGTACAAGGGCGGCAAGCGCGAGCTCCTGACGTCGACGCTCATCGACTACGGTCTCCCTGGCGGGGACACGTCGGTGGCGCGAACCGTCAGCCTCCCGGCGGCTATCGCCGTTAAGATGATACTGAACAAGAAGATAACGATGCCTGGCGTCCTCGTGCCGGTCTACCCGGAGATATACGAACCAATCCTGGACGAGCTGGAGGATATGGATATCAAGTTCGTCGAGAGGAAGACGAAGCTCTGAAGCTCACCTGAGCCTTTCGAACTCATCGACGGAGATTTCAGCGTCTTTGAGAATCTTGCTCAGCAAACCCATTCCAACATCTCTACCTTTGTGCATGGGTACTGTTGCCCAGCGCCCGTCAGGATGCCGCAGAACAACATGGCTGCCTTTCTGGCGCAATGTCACAAACCCGAGCTTGTGCAAAACCCTGATGAGTTGTTCAGGCTTTGCTGGCGACAGCTTTGGCAACTATCTCGACATCTTCGACGGCTTGCTCAAAGGGGATGGGTTCACCGCGCTCGCGCCGAACATCCACGTTCAATTCAATCGCTTCACGGATGTTTTTCATGGCCTCCTTATAAGTTTTCCCCTGGCTGTGGCAGCCTTTGAGAGCCGGGCAGGAAGCCACATAATATCCATCTTCGTCTTTCTCCACGACCACGGTAAATTTGAATTTTGTCATCGGTTGCCTGCCTGATGCATACAATAGATGACAGAGAATATATTATTTTTGCCGTGTATATTATGATGTTGTTATAATCCCCGCCCATGAATATATATCCCCACATTTTAATATTACCTCGCCATTTTCGTTTTAGAACCAGGAGGTTCTCCAATGCCGTCGTCGAAGGAGTACATGGAAGTCGAAGCGAAGTACGGAGCGCACAACTACCACCCCATCCCGGTCGTCATCGCGAAGGCCGAGGGAGTCTACGTCTGGGACCCCGAGGGGAAGCGCTACACCGACATGCTCTCATGCTACTCCGCGCTCAACCAGGGCCACAGGCACCCGAAGATTGTCAAGGCCGCGAAGGACCAGCTCGACGTGCTGACACTGACTTCGCGCGCATTCTACAACGACAAGCTCGGCGCATTCATGAAGAAGCTCACCGCGCTCGCTGGAATGGAGATGATGCTCCCTATGAACACGGGCGCCGAAGCGGTCGAGACGGGAATCAAGCTCGCAAGGCGCTGGGGATACGAGAAGAAGAAGATACCGAAGGATAAGGCAGAAATAATCGTCTGCGCCGAGAACTTCCACGGGCGCACGACGACCATCGTCGGATTCTCGACGGACCCGGACGCGCAGGTCGGCTACGGCCCCTTCACGCCAGGATTCAAGGTCATCCCGTTCGGAGATGCCGAGGCGCTGGAGAAGGCCATCACCCCGAACACTGCCGCGTTCATGGTGGAGCCAATCCAGGGCGAGGCTGGGGTCATGGTCCCGCCCGCTGGATACCTGAAGAAGGTCCGCGAAATCTGCACGAAGCACAACGTCCTTTTCATCGCGGACGAGATACAAACCGGATTCTGCCGCACGGGTAAAATGTTCTGCTTCGAGCACGAGGGAGTCAAGCCCGACGTCATCCTCGTGGCGAAGGCTCTGGGCGGCGGAATCGTCCCCGTATCCGCTGTGCTATCCTCGAAGGAGATAATGGGCGTCTTCACCCCGGGTTCGCACGGTTCGACGTTCGGCGGCAACCCGTTCGCCTGCGCGGTCGCGACGGCGGCGCTCGACGTCCTGCTCGACGAGAAGCTGGACAAGCGCGCGGAGGAGATGGGCGCGTACTTCATGGCCCAGCTCAAGGCGCTCAACAATCCGCTCTTCAAGGAAGTCCGCGGAATGGGCCTGCTCATAGCGGTCCAGCTCACCGAGAAGGCCGGCCCCGCGCGCAAGTATACCGAGGCGCTCATGCGCAACGGCCTGCTGGCGAAGGAGACTCACACGACGACGATAAGGTTCGCGCCGCCGCTGGTGATAACGAAGGAGCAGATAGACGAAGCGGTCGCGGTGATAAAGATTGTCATCGTGTAATCCCCCACAATTGCGAAGATGTGCCGTTCCTATATGCTGCGTCGGAATGCGACATATTAAATATTTGTAGTCATATTGTAATACAAAGGTGATGACATGGCGACAGGGGTCACGAGCATCAGGCTTCCGGAGAAGGACGCCGTGCTGGTCGAGCACTTCGTGAATAAGGGGGACTTCAAGAGCAGGAGCGAGTTCATACGTTATGCAGTCAAGAAAACCATCAACGAGATGATACTGAGGGAGTTCCACGAGAGGCTCAGCCAGCCTACTGACGGGAAGAAGGTTGCGAAGATTCAGGAAGATATAAAGAAGATACGGAAGCAACTGTGGGACGACTATGCCCGGCATATATCTTGATTCAAACGTCTATATTATCGGGCTTCTGCATAAGGAGACCAATGCAGCACGCATCCTCGGCGAGATTCTTGATCGGGACATACCAGTTGTCCAAAGCGATTACCTATTCGATGAGGTCCTGCACTGGTTCAAGTCACACGAAGGCAAGGATATGGCCGGCCTGGTGCGAACATACCTCCTGACCATCCCGAATCGAGAATATGTCAGCCGAGCCGAATGGTCGTTATTCCTCGATGAATTCGTAAATATTGTGGGTGACAAAGACGACCCGCCGCACATATGCTGCAATCATGCGGCGAGCGCGGATGCGTTCGTCACCACCAACCGGAGATTGACGAAGATGCGCGTGAAAGACCGCGTGAATTTCGTATCCCCCGGTGAATATCTGGCCTTGCTGGGCATTAAGCCAATGGACAAGGAATGGTGACCTCTTTGCAGTATGGGACATTGACACCATTCTGACGTTAGCATCGAATACACAGATTCGTTTATTCGCAACGGCCTGCTGGCGAAGGAGACTCACACGACGACGATACGCTTCGCGCTGCCGCTGGTCCCAACATCCGTATTTTACACTTCTATCGTGGTAAATCCATACGCCGAGCGCTGCGCGTTCGGCTGGCCTGCCTTCGGCAGTCATAACGAGGGAGCAGATAGACGAGGCGGTCGCGGTGATAAGGAAGGTTATCGTCTGAGTTGGCTGTTTGAGAAATATCCTATCTGAACTACTCCAACGACGTAAGGCAGCATAACCATAAAATATCCCAGTCATCATGACGGGGAATATGGTGTGGGTTTCTCGATGGCAAACGACAGTCGTTTTGTGTGTTATACTAACAAGTGCATCCCTTGCCATAGGTGCGACACCAGAACCTCCGCTTTGGATGAAGAAAGATTTTCCAGCCTCAACGGCCATGTTGCCACACAACCCAATAATTATTGCGTCCGATGCAGATTTCAATACGACAAACGGCGTTACTGGTGGCGACGGCTCGCTAGGCAACCCATGGGTCATATCTGGATGGTCGATTGATGGGGGCGGCATTACTGGTTGTATATACATCGCCAGTGTCACGCAGTATTTTGTAATCGAAAATTGCACTTTGACGAATGCGCCTGAAATTAAGAATGGAATTAATCTATGGAATCTCACAAACGGTAGAATCCGCTACAATACAATTGAAGATTGCTGGACTGGCGTGGGGATATGGACCGCGGATAATATAATCGTGGAAAACAACGTGATAACTAACGCCATCGATTCGATGCATTCTGCAGGAATCAACCTGGCCGGTACCCAGTTCTGCCAGGTCGCCAACAACACGATTTCTTACCCAGGTGGCACGGGAATCTGGATCACTGGTGCCAACAACATCCTCAGCAATAATAGCATGACCGATTGCGGAATATTGATATCGATTGATAATGAGTTGTACTGGAACTCGAATGACATCGACACGACGAACACCGTAAATTCGAAGCCCATATACTACGTATCTAAATCAACTGGCTTCTCAATACCAAGCGATGCGGGACAGGTGATAATAGCGAGCAGCACAGGGATCACAGGTTCTGGCATGGATGTGAGCGGCGGAACCCTCGGATTATCCGTGGCATATTCATCCGACGTCATACTGGACGGCATTACATCAAATGAAAATTCAAAGCATGGAATCTCCATATTCAAGTCGAATGGAATCGAATTAGACGACGCGGTTGCGAATGGCAACAGCGAGTACGGCTTAATCGCCGAACAATCGGATGACAACGGATTCATCGATTGCGAGTTCTCGAATAACTTTGTTGGAATTGGCTTATCTGAATCCCTCCGGAACACCTTCAACGGAGCGAAAGTGACGGAAAATGAGGGGGGGATCTCCGACAACTTTGGAAAGGACAATACTTATGCTGGCTGCAACATTTCCTATAACGGATACGGAGTCATCAGCATGTCCGAAGCAGGAACATTCGACAATTGCACAATAGCTTGGAACGACGATGGAACCGGTCAATCATGTGGTTTGAGAATCATGGACCGCGACCACCGGATTATCAACAGCGAGATATCGCACAACAACAAATCAGGGATAAGCCTGTATATTAATGCCTGGGATACGAGCATAATCGGTACGACCATTTCAAACAATTACCAATACGGCATCATGGAATCCCCATGGCACGCCTCCATCAACACCAGCGTATCCGATTCGTTATTTCAGGACAACGGATATGTTGGATTGCAGTTGAACGGCGGTGCCCGCATTGAGAACACTATATTCAAAAATAACAATATTGGTCTAATCGCTTACAATTCAAGCAACACGATAATGACCTCATTGTTCCGCGACAACCAGCAATCTGGCATTTCGTTGGCAAACGCATCTTCTAACAATATCAACAATTGTAGTTTCATATATAATTCAGCAGGGATATCCATTGGAAATGGTGATGACAATACGATCACGCATTGCATATTCAGGAGCGCATCCGGCTGTGGCGTTTATTGCAGTCTCCAGTCTGCAAACAATTTAATTTATCACAATAATTTCTACGAATTCGGAACCGCTAACGCCCAAGACGAGTCTCCCTCGAGCCATTTCGATTGTGGTTATCCTGTTGGGGGTAATTTCTGGTTTGATTATTACGGATCGGATCTCCGTTCAGGGGTTAACCAAACAACGGATGGGATGGATGGTATAGGCGATGAGCCATACATGCCAACATATAATCAAATGGGTGAGGGGAGTGTCCAGGAATACGTATGGGTACGCGACGGATATCCTCTTATGAATCCCGTCGCAGACATTTATTGTCCCTGGGATGATGCCCCACCAAGCGCTGAGGCTGGCGAATGGATAACAGTCGCTGTGCGGGTTCCAGTGCGCTTCGATGCATCCAACTCGACAGACGAATTTGGAATCCGAGAATACGACTGGTCATTCGACAACGACGGGACGAATGCCGTCATGCAAGGTAAAAATCCATCATACACATTCCAAAGCATGGGAGAATACACGGTCACGTTGAATGTAACGGATTTCGGAGGGTTCTGCGATGAAGATTTCGTCATAGTTCGCGTGCTGACCGACTTCGACCATGATGAGATTCCGGATGAAACGGATACGGACGATGACGACGATGGAGTATTGGACTATGACGATGATTTCCCATTCGACCCATCCGAAACCATGGATTCAGATGAAGATGGCATAGGTGACGTTGCGGACACAGACGATGACGACGACGGCATTCTGGATGCAGACGATGCCTTCCCGCTTGATCCTAGCGAATTTGAGGATTCTGATGGAGATCACATAGGTAACAATGCGGATCCAGATGACGACAACGACGGTGTGCCAGACGAGAAAGACAAGTACCCGCTCGATTCGACGAAATCCAAGGATGATTGGGAACGCTCCATAATCTGGATAATCGCGATAATTGTTATTCTTATTGTCCTCATATCATCCGCCTACTTCCTTCGTAAAAGGAAAAAGGGACAGATTCCACTATAAGGTTCACTTATTGGCCCACTCTTCCCTCAATATCGAATACACCACGTCGTCGTGGTACGCGCCATTGTAATAATCGAGCTGGCGCATCACACCTTCGCGCGTGAAGCCGAGCCGTTCCATCACCGCGAGCGAGCGCAAGTTCGCCGGCTCCGCCGACGCCTGGATGCGATTCAGTTCCAGCTCCTTGAACGCCCAATCCAGCAGCGCGCGGCACGCCTCCGTCATGTAGCCGTTTCCCCAGTGCGCGGGCAGCAGGTCGAAGCCCAGGGTGGCGCGCCGGTCCTCGCGATTTATTGCGTACAGGCCGAGGGTTCCCACCATCTCGCCAGTCTCCTTCACGACGATTCCGACGCGGAAGAGGTATGGCTTCGGCCGGCAGTACTTTTCGTAGATTTCCCGCGCCTCCTTCATGTCTTTCACAGGAGGATTAGAAACGAAGCGGTTCGTCTCCTCTAGGCTGAACAAATCGTAGACGAACTTCACGTCGCGCGCAGTCAGCTGGCGCAGCACCAGGCGCGAGGTCTCGATGCGCGGGACGCGGACGGGTTTAACCTTGGGTTTCATGGGATTCCTCGTTTCGTAATGAGGTGGAGGGGCCTCGGGTTTCGGGGCGTCGTTCCCCGATTTCCGTTTGCCCCGCCAGGATCGCCCTCACTCCGCCTTCTCCCCTCCGCCGCCGTTGTCGTCCTTCTCCTCCTTGAGTCCAGCGAACTCCGCGTCGCTCATCTTCGGCTTCTGCGCCGCCTCTGCCGCGACGGCTTCCTCGACGACCTTCTCCTCGTCCTCGGAGGCGACTATCTTGGCGAGCGCCATGACGCGGTCCCCTTCCTCAAGGCGCATGATTCTGACGCCCTGGGTGCTGCGGCCCATGCTGCGAATCTGGTGGTCGACGCTCTCGAATATCGGCACGCGGATGACCATCCCGGACTTGCTGGTGATTATCAGCGCGTCCTTGTCCGTGACCGGCTTGGTGCCGACAATCTTGCCGGTCTTGTCGGTGATTTTCAGCGTTCGAACGCCGCTCCCGCCGCGCTTCGTCTTGCGGTAGTCCTCGACCGGGCTGCGCTTGCCGTAGCCGTTCTCGGTCAGAGTCAGCAGCTCCATGGTCTGGTCGACGACCTCCATCGATACGACCTCGTCGCCCTTCTTGAGGCGGATGCCGCGGACGCCCTTGGCCGGGCGGCCCATCGAGCGCACCCCCTTCTCGTCGAAGCGCACGGCCTGGCCGTTCCGGGTGGCGATGATGATTTCCTTCGTGCCGTCGGAGAGCTTCGTATCGACCAGCGAGTCCTCGTCCTCGAGCCCGAGGGCGATGATGCCGGTGACGCGCACGTGCTTGTATGCGTCCAGCCGAGTCTTCTTTATCTTGCCCCTCCTGGTCGCGAATATCAGGAAGTGCTTGTCGTCGAACTCCTTGACGGACATCATGTCGTGTATCTGCTCCTCTGGCTCCAGGTGCGACAGCAGGTTCACGATGGCTTTGCCCTTGGCGTGCGTTCCGCCGACAGGGACCTTCCAGGCCTTGAGCCAGTGGACGCGCCCGAGGTTCGTGAAGAACATGATGTAGTCGTGCGTCGAGGTGACGAAGACGTGCGTCAGGTGGTCCTCCTCCTTCGTCTCCATGCCGAGGCGGCCTTTTCCGCCGCGGTGCTGCTCGCGGTACGTTTCCAGCGGGAGGCGCTTGATGTAGCCAGTGTGCGTAACTGTCACGACGACGTCCTCGATGGGAATCAAATCCTCTATTTCCATGTCGGCGACGTCGGTGACTATGTCCGTCCGCCTCTCGTTGGCGTAGCGGTTCTTAATCTCGGCCAGCTCGGCGCGGATTATCGCCGTGACGCGCTCGGCCTTCTCGAGGATGTCCTTGAGGTCTGCGATGGTCTTCACGAGCGTCACGTGCTCGTCCTTGACGGCCTGGCGCTCGGTCGCGGCCAGCTTCTGCAAACGCATGTCTAAAATCGCCTTGGCCTGCACCTCGTCCAGCAGGAACCGCGCAATCAGCGCGTTCGCGGCCTCCTCGCCGCTCTTGGACTTGCGGATAATCCTGATGACCTCGTCCAGGTTGTCCAGCGCGATGAGCAGGCCCTCGATTATGTGGTCTCGCTCCTCGGCCTTTCGCAAGTCGTAGGCGGTGCGCCTCCTGACGACGATGCGGCGGAAGTCGATGTAGTGCTGGAGCATCTCGCGGAGGGTGAGCACCTTCGGCTGGCCATCCACGAGCGCCAGGTTGATGATTCCGAAGGTCGTCTCCATCTGGGTGTGTTTGAAGAGCTGGTTGAGGACGATTTCCTCGCTCGCGTCCCTCCTCAGCTCGATGACGACCCGCATCCCCTCACGGTCGCTCTCGTCGCGCAGGTCGGTGATCCCCTCGATGCGCTTGTCCTTCACTAGCTCGGCGATGTTCTCGACGAGCTTGGCCTTGTTGACCTGGTACGGTATCTCGGTGACGATAATCGCGTTCTTGTCCTTGGACACTTCCTCGATGTGCGTCTTGGCGCGGACGCGGATTCGACCGCGGCCGGTGTTGTAGGCCTCGACGATTCCTGCGACGCCGTAAATCGTTCCGCCGGTCGGGAAATCTGGCGCCCTGATGACGTTCATCAGGTCGATTATCTCAGCGTTGGGGTTGTCCAGCAGAAGCACGAGTCCGTCGACAATCTCGCCCAGGTTGTGGGGCGGGATGTTCGTGGCCATGCCCACGGCGATTCCGGCGGAGCCGTTGACCAGCAGGTTCGGGAAGCCGGAGGGGAGCACGCTCGGCTCCTTCAGCGTCGCGTCGTAGTTGTCGACGAAATCGACCGTCTCCTTCTCGATGTCGGCCAGCATCTCGCCGGCTATCCGGGTCATGCGGCACTCCGTGTAACGCGAGGCGGCCGGAGAGTCGCCGTCGACCGAGCCGAAGTTGCCCTGGCCGTCGACCAGCGGGGCGCGCATGGAGAAGTCCTGCGCCATCCTGACGAGCGAATCGTAAATCGAGGCGTCGCCGTGCGGGTGGTACTTGCCCATCACGTCACCGGCTATCCTGGCGGACTTCTTGTGCGCCCGGTTGTAGGCCATCCCCAGCTCGTTCATGCCGAACAGAATCCTGCGGTGGACCGGCTTGAGGCCGTCGCGCACGTCGGGCAGCGCCCTCGCGACGATGACGCTCATCGCGTAGTCAATGTACGAGCGCTTCATCTCGTCCTCGATGGTGCGGTTGACAATCTTGTCGGCGAACTTGCGCTCGGCCGGAGTCGGCGGCTGGGCCGGCCCCGCCTCGGCGGGCTTCACGGGGACGCTGGAAGTCGGCTTTACCGGCGCGTCTTGCGTTGTGGCCGTGTCCGCGGGCTTCGCCGGCGTAACTTCCGC
>DAIRED010000038.1:0-8502 GCA_036795795.1 Thermoplasmatota archaeon
CGGCTACGCCTTCGACGCCTCGAAGCTCGGTAAATTCGAGATACCCGAGAAGATTCCAGTCACGAACGGCCAGCTTCGCAGAGAGTTTGCGCACTTGGACGCAAAGCTTCGGTCGCGCGACGTCGGGAAAGCGCGGGACAATCGCTCGGTCGGAACCGTCATGCCGCATCCGCTTTTCAGGGAGGCTTCCGGGGATGTGGTGCCATGGGAGAAGGCTCCGCCAGTAGGGAAACGGGCCGAATAATAGGTGATGGCGAATCTAGATGATGCGTATCCTCTTCACGGTCTTCTTTTGGGATTCCTGCGCCCCGCCAGCAGACTTTTCGTCAAACTTCTGCCCGCAAATGTAACACAGCAAAGTGTCGTCTGGCAGTATCGTCTGGCACCCCGGGCAGGTGATAGTCTTCTCCAATGGCTTCTCCTCGACCTTCGCCGGCTGGCCCAGGTTCTGCGCGATGGTCTCCCCGCAGCTGTAGCACATCACGGTGTCGCTGTCCAGCAGCGTCTTGCAGCCGGGGCACTCGATTTGCCCGTCGGGCAGGGCTTTCACCGATGGCTCCGGTGCCTGGGTGACGGTCACGACGACTTCCACGGCCGGGGTTGCTGCGGTTGGCTGCGCAGGGGTTGAGATGGGCGTCTGCGCGGGAGCGTCGGTCGGTGCCTGCTCTTTATCCTCGGCTTCGCGCGGCGGCGTTGCGGCAGCCGGTTTTTGAGCCGCCTGGACGTCGGCCTTCTGCGATTTCACCGGGACGCCTGCCATCTCGGACAGCGCCTTCTCCGCCTTCTCCAGACGGGCATCGTATTCGGCCTCCTTGGAGGATATCTCCCTCTCCCTCAATTCGAGCGTGACCATCTTTGCATCCATCTCCTCCTTTATCTTGTGGATGTTGATTCTCTGGGCGTCCAGCTTCTTGATGGTCTGGTCGGCCTCCGCGTCCTTGATGGCTAGCGTCCTCTCACGGTCGGCCAGCGCGGACTCACGTTCCGAGAGTGCAGTCCTTTCCCGTTCAACCTGAGCCTTGGATGAAATCAACTCTGCCTGGAGGCCGTTGAGCTCCGCGCCACGCTTATCGAGCTGCCTCTGCGCTTCCTCGGCGCTCGCGAGCCCTGCCTGGCTCGCAGCCAGTTTGGCAATCTGCTCCCCCGCCCGGCCCTCGGCCTCCTTGACTTGCGCCTCTGCGGCACCGAGCCTCTGCTCCCTCTCTGAGATGGTGCCCTCGGCCGAGGCGAGCATCTTCTCTCGTTCCGCAAGCCGAATGGCCCTCTCTGAAATGGATCCTTCGGAAGCGGCCAGCATCTTCTCGCGCTCTGTCTGCCGTGCGTCGTTCTCTGCCAGAGTTCCCGCCCTCGCCGCGAGCGACGCCTCAGTTGCGGCGATGGCGCTATGCTTCTCCGCCAAGCCGCTCTCCCTCGAAAGTAAATCGGATTCCCTCTTGTCCAGCTCCGCGGCACGCGAGTCCATCGTCGCCTGGAGCGACTTGGCGCCCTCTCCGGCGCTGGCGAACTCGTTCGCCTTGGAATCAAACTCCCTCTGACTTGCAAGCAGGGCGGCCTCGCCTGCGGCGAGCTTCGCCTGCAACGCCATCAGGCTGCCATCGCGCTCCGCGAACGCCTTCTCGTTCTCCGCAAGGAGGTTTTCGCGCCCGCCAATCTCCTTCTCCCTGGCGGCGATGGCGCCCTCGCGGCCTGCAACCTCATCATCCCTCTTGGAAGCGGCACCCTCGCGGTCGGAGATTTCCCTCTCCCTGCCGGCGACTGCCGCCTCCCGCTCGGCCAGCTCCTTGTCTTTATCCGCGTAGTTGCCGGCCATTCCGGCGATTTCCGCGCTCTTGACCGCGGCAGCGCTCTCCCTCTCGGCGAATTCCGCCTTCTTCGCAGCCAGGGCTTTCTCGCGCCCTTCGACATCGGTCTCGCTCTTGGCAAAGGCGCTCTCGCGCTCGAAGGCTTCGACCTCCTTCGCTGCTACGGCGCCCTCCCGTTCCGCAAGCTTCGCCTCCTTCGCGGCGACGAGGCTCTCCCTCTCCGCGAGCCCCTTGTCCAGGCCCTCCTCTCGGGAGCGCAGCGACGACTCTCTCGCGTCGAGCTCGGCCGCCTTTTTGGTCAGGCCCGCCTGGAGCTCCTTGACGTCGGCATCGGCCGCATCGAACTCCTGCCTGCAGCTGTTGAAATCCTTCTCCTTCTCTTTCAGGGCGGCCTCGCGCTCTGCGAGCTTCGCCTCAACCTCCAGCAGCGACGACTGCGTAGATGCCAGGTCAGCCTTGCCCTTCTCCAGGCGCTCGGCCTCCTCCTGTATCTTGCCAGCCTCGCCAGCGAAGACCTTTTCCCTCTCCGCGAGGCTCGCCTCCCTGTCGGCGAGGTTTGCCTCCTTGTCAGCGATGCTCTTTGACAGGCCAGCTTCCTTGTCCGCAAGGCTCTTTTCCAGGTTCGCTTCCTTCTCTGCCAGACTCTTTTCCTGGCTCGCCTCTCTGTCCGCAAGGCCCGCCTCGCGCGCGGCCAGCTCCTTCTCCCTCTGCGCGAATCCCGCGTCGAGTGCAGTTATCTCCGCAGCCCTGACCTCCAGCTCTTCCCTGCGCTTGTCGGCATCGCCGGAGATGGCCTTCTCCCTCTGTTCCAGCGCCGCCTCCCTCTCGGCGAGGCTTGCCTCCCTGTCAGCGGTGTTCTTTGACAGGCCAGCTTCCTTATCCGCGAGGCTCTTTTCCAGGTTCGCTTCCTTCTCTGCCAGACTCTTTTCAAGGCTCGCCTCTCTATCCGCGAGGCCTGCATCGCGTCCGGCCAGAGCCGCCTCCCTCTCCTTGACGGAGGATTCGAATGCCGCGAACTCCGCCTTCTGAATTTCAATTGATTTGTAATCCTCGGACGCCTTCTCGGCGTCGGCCGCGAGCTGCGCCTCCTTCTCTCCGAGGCCTTTCTCCCTTGCGGCCAGAGACTCCTCGAACTCCCTCAGGGCTCCCTCGGCCTCCTTGAGCCCGTCGTACTTGCCAGTGACGGCCTTCTCGCGGTGAACCAGGTCGGCCTCCTTCTGCTCCAGTGCCGCCGTCCTCTCCTGGGTCGCGGCCTGGCTCTCCTCCTCTCTCTGCGCCAGCTCCGCCTCCCGCTGCTCCAGCGTGGCCGTCCTCTCTTTGGCGGCAGCCTCCATGGCGGCCTGGCCTTCCTTCTCGCGCCTATCCAGGTCGTCGCGCATCGACGCGAACTTCTCCACGTCCGCGGCGAGCGACGATTCCCTCGCGGAAAGCTCTGTCTGGGCGCGCTTCAGTTCGGCCTCGCGCTCGGCGAATGATTTTTCAGCCTCTGAGATTTCCTCTGCCTTCACCGCGAGCCGCTTCTCGACCTCTGCCAGCTCGCCCTCCCGACGGCCGACTTCGGCGTCCCTTTCGGACAGCGAGCCATCCCTGGCGCCAAGCTCCTTCTCCCTCGCGGCGAGCTCCGCCTCGCGCTCCACCAGGGCCTTGTTTTTCTCCTCGACGGCCGATTCCATCGCCGCGAGGCTGTCCTTCTTGGACTTCCACTCGTCCTCCTGCTTCGCGACGAGCTCCTCGCGCTCGCCGATGGTGGACTCGCGCTGCGACAGCTCCTTCTCCCGGTGCGAGAGGGTCTTCTCCCTCGCGGCCAGGTCGTGGCCCTTCTCCGTCGCCTCGGCCAGCTTGGCCTCGGCATCCTTCTCCATCTTCGAAATGGACTCTTCCCTGGACTTGGTCGCCTCGGCCTCTTTCTCGAGGGCCTTCTCCCGCTTCTTGAACTCGGATTCCTGCGCTTCCAGGTCTTCCGCCTTCTTGGCAATGTCCTTCTCGCGGGTGGCGAATCCGTGCTCCTTGTCCTTGAGGTCTTTTTCCTGACTGGCCAACCCCATCTCGCGGGAGGCAAAATCCTTCTCCATCCCCGCGATGCGCTCCTGCTGCTCGGCCAGCTCCTTCTCCTTGGCCACCAGGCCGGCGAACTTGGATTCGACCTCTGCGCCCCTGGCATCGAGCGCCTGCGCGCTCTCCTTGAGCGCCAGATCCTTCAGGTCCAGCTCCGCTTCCTTCTTCTTGACCTGGTCTAGGTACTTGATGAACTCGTCCCAGTTCGCGCCTTCGTTTCCCATATAGACGGCTTTGAATACCATCATAAATATATAATACTTAACAATGCAAATACGCGAGGTATATCGGTTAGAATGCAGACTCAAACCTTCCATTTCGCCAATATTTCGTCTCGCCCGATGCCAGCGAAACAGAACAGCGATTCCCCGGCGCGCGCCAGCAAGTCGAGATAGCGCTCCGCGTCGTACGTTTCATCGCCGCTCAGCAGCTCCGCCGGGACAGCCCCGCCCGTCGTCAGGACGAAGCGCACCATCTCCCCAGGATGGACCGCGCAGCCCGCCCGCTTGAGCCGCCCGAGCGCGTCGGCCTGGTCGTTGCGCTGACGGTAGCCGCCGGCCTCGCGCGACACCCGTTTGGCGATGATAAGCCGGTCGAGCGCGACGCGCCCGCCCGCGACCTCGCGCGCGCGCTTTGCCAGCGCTTCCAGGGCACTCGGCATCAGCGCCTTGAAATCTTCGGCTCCGTCGGCTTTCGCGAGGATGTCCAGCCCCTTCCACCAGGTCACGAAGGACGAAGTTTGAAGAGTGATTATCGTCTGGCGCGGGATTGACGGTGCATGATCGGTATCCTCGCAAAACCAGATGTCGTCTTCGGCATTGGTCACCAATGGATACCACGGCCCATCCGATGTCTTTCTAACGGCTTTCGCGCTTTTGGATGGTCAGAAGATTGCTCGGGCGTAGATTTTGCAGGTGATTATTATTTTGACATAGATTTCCAAAATAAAAATCAAAATGGTTTTAACTCGCAACGAGTTTAACTTATGGTAATCCTGGCGTGGCTCGACGTGCTGAACTGCCTCACGACGTATTCTCCCGTTGGGACCGGTTGGCCGTCAGCCCCGAAGGCGCTGTTGGCGAATGTCTGGTTCCAGTGGTATGTCACGACTCCTCCGGGCAATATAGTAATGTAGATTATAGCCCAGTACGGATCATAGACTGGCTCGTTCTTTGGGGTCGTCACGTAGAAACCGCCGCGAATCGTCACCGGCTGGTTTCCCTCGTTCGAGACATATACAGTCACAATCTCGCCCGATTCATACGACGCTTTGTCGGTCGTCACGACCGCTGGTCTTGCGGCATCGGCGAAACCAGCGAAGCACACCATTGCCACTACCAAAATCCCGATTACGATGCTCTTCCGCATGTTGCCTCACCTTTACGACCCCACAGTGAGTTTGCATATCTTTGTGGGGTCCATGCCTTAGTTCAATTATCTGCATAATATTTTTTCTATGCATATGCAGCATGTTAGGAAAGAGCATGCACCTTGAACCGAAGGGTGAGGCTGAGGATTCTCGGCTCCATTGATGTGGGGTGCAGTCCGCTCCGTTTATTTACCAAGCATCGAATCCACCTTCGCTAGATGGTTCGCTATGCCCTTACCCTTCGGAGTGAGCCTATAGTACTTTCGCACAGGAAATCCAGCGCTTATTTCTGCTTCTATCAATTCTTCGTCCGATAACTTTCTGAGCGCTGCGTAGGCGGTGCGCTGGTTCAGGTCCGCATCCTTCAGCATCGTGGTTATGGTCGACTTCTCGTTCCTGAATAGGTGAACGAGTATCTTCAGCGATCCCACGGGTTTTTCGATATCTTCTATCGTCATCGACTTAATGCTTGTTTGTCTCAGTATAAATATGTAACTCGAAAGTTCTCATTTATAACATGTTGAGATATAGTTTATTGTAAGTTGTCCGGGTTCCGCTTTCACTTTTTTCGTGATTTAAACTTTAATGTGTTCTTGGTGATTGTCTCGATGTGATGAGCCAAAGTAATTAGATTGTTTTCCCTGCGCTCAAGCCTACAATTCATGCAGTTGCAGTTCCACGCTGGTTTAAGATTTTCATCAAACATAGTACCGCAGGCGATTGGATTGCCATACATATTACTTTCTAGTATGCTGAAAACAGATATTGCTGATGGGCCCCGTCTGCGTAAAGGGATAAGCCGAGGAGGGCGGCGCGGTGGGCCAGTCCGTGTCCTATCAAGATACTTTTCGTGTCCTTTCGATGTTTTCTAAGATGCTAAGAATTAGTATCCTATTTTTTATTAATTAATTCTTTATAAATGTAATCCTATGTACATTTAGTTCGGGGGAAATTGACTAGCAACCGAGATTCAAGCGAACTAGCGCCGAGGAGGGGCGCTGAAAAAATACCCAAACGAAAGGGAGGTGAAAAAAATATGAAAAAGCAAGCGAAGATACTGGCGATAATCCTTGCATTGGCATTTGTTTTAGCGGTGCCTGGTCTAGCCACAGCATGCGGGCCACGCTGGCAGGAGAAGCCCTACGAAACAATCGCGCAGGGGGCCGTGAGCCATTACGGCTACGGAGTCAGCGACGGAACAACCCTGGTCATCAAAGCGGAGGTGGAGTGGTCGGATTTCTGGAACGTCCACACTGGCGGTATGCTGCCTCAGCCACCGGCGCCCGAAGTGAACTTCCACCATGACATGGTGCTGGTTGCGATTGCCGGAACCCGCGCGACGACTGGCTATTCCATCAGCTTCGAATCGCTCTACGAACGCCAAAGGGGACATGTCACATTGGCCAATTATCGGGAGATGGCTCCGGGAGCCAATTGCCCTGTGGGCCAAATGACCACGAACCCGTACCACATCATCGTGACTGAGAAGAGCCGCACGACGACCTTCCACCAGCTTCCAACGGAAGTCTACATGTGCTTCGACACGGTGGACCAGGGAGTGTACAGCGGATACCCAAGCGACGTCGATGGGGACTACTTCGTGATCAGGGACGATGCGGCATGGACGGACTTCTGGACGGTGCACAAGAGCTTCATGTTCCCGCAACCAGAGATGCCTGAGATAGACTTCGGCAACGAAATGGTCGTCTGTGCGTTCCACGGCACTTACCCCAACAACGGGGCGGGTGTCAGCATCCAGGGGATTTCCAGCTACGGCGACCACTGGGAAGTTGAAGTGACAAGGGCAACCGGCGACGGCATCCTGCCGACAGTGACCAACCCATACCACATCGTCAAGACGCTGTATACGGATCTGCCGGTGGAGTTCGATGTAACCGAGGTGGAAATGTAAACGCAGGGCTCTTCCAGCCCGATTTTTCTTTATTCTCTAATACCTAGCTTGAAAGCTTAAAGTTGACAGCGAGAAAGGGGTCTATGGTATGTTTATAGAAATAAATGTCATCCCAATAAATAATCCACCTTCTCCAGATAGTTCGCCACGCTCTTCCCCTTCGATGTAAGCCGGTAATGCTTGCGCACTGGAAAGCCAGAGATCACTTCTACTTCTATCAGATCTTCATTCGATAACTTTTTCAGGGCAGCGTAGGCGGTGCGCTGGTTCAGGTCAGCTTCCTTCAGCATCGTCGTTATGGTCGACTTCTCGTTCCTGAATAGATGAACGAGTATCTTGAGCGATCCCACGGGTTTTTCGATAGTGTCTATCGTCATGGGATGAACAATGTCGGTCTTCGGTATAAATAAATAGCACAAGGGCACTCATTTTTAGCATGACCTTTTATAACACAATAAAAATTAGCGCTGGATGAGCTTACGTCGGTTTTTCTGTAGGAAACTCATTCCTTTTTATGATATGAAATATAGAGCTTCTCGAAATCGACAGTCCGATTTGCTTACATCTGGCTGTCCTTTTCTTTGAAAAACCGACAAAACGAAAGT
The DNA here is from genome assembly GCA_036795795.1 of Thermoplasmatota archaeon. Classification (GTDB taxonomy): domain Archaea; phylum Thermoplasmatota; class Thermoplasmata; order SG8-5; family DAIRED01; genus DAIRED01. Next base: position 7,744 of record DAIRED010000038.1, read on the forward strand.
TTTATCTCGCGCTATGAAGTGGTATAGTTAATGAGACCCAAGAAAGGAGTCCACTTGCTCACGATGAAGGAGCTGATTCTGCTCCATCTCCTTGAAAATCAATCCGCGGAGGATTACGATATCTCCAGAACCCTTACGCAGGAAGGTATCGCTGGTAGTCTGAAGATTCGGAGAGGGAACGTGTCTCGATACCTGGACGACCTAAACAAGAAAGGCTTCTTGACCATCTGCAAGGGCAGGCCTCGCGGAAGCAGAATGCGCGTCAAGTACTTCACGCTGACGCCAGCAGGGATGCGGAGGGGCGGGGAGATATCCGGCAAAGTCTCGAAGGCAAGAATCGAACTGGTCACCCCCGAATTCACGAGGGCCATCCTGTTCAACGACGTCAATTCCTACCTCCCCGTCAGACCCACGATGGCCGAGATAGCCAACGCCCTCATCCAGAACCGTTTAAACGTGTCCGAGTTCGTTAAGGAGTGGACAATCAACGGCGCAGGTAAATACAGGGCAAACCCGGAGACGCCCGTAATCGAACGGTTCTACGGTCGCACGGAGGAACTGAGAACCCTACGCGAGTGGGCGATGTCCGGGGAATCCGTAGTATTGGAGGTCACCGGGGTGGCTGGCATCGGCAAGACCACGATGCTCGCCAGAGCCGCCCGGGATTGGCTGCTTCATGGCCACGTCTTCTGGTACGGCGTGCGCGAATACGACGAACCGTGGAACGTTGTTCGCGACATCGCCGTTTTCCTCTCTGCG
>DAIRED010000038.1:8512-11755 GCA_036795795.1 Thermoplasmatota archaeon
AGAGGATGCCATCCAAGGCTATTTCCGACTTCAAGGTAGATTTGGGGATTTTCGGTTATGCCTTGAATGCAGATCTGCGAGGCACGCAGATGACGTTCGTATTCGACGACATCCACAAGGCGAACGAGAGGGTTCTGGGCGTGATTAGGGTAATCGCCGACATCTCCATGCACCAAGAGGAAGTCAGGCTTGCGACCGCATCCACGAAGCACGTGAAGCTGGTCCGTGGCAAGGATTATCTCACGAATAAGTACCGCAAGGTCAAATTGACGGGCTTGGACAATGAAGCTGCGATGCGTCTGCTCCCTTCGGGGATTGATCCGCATTCTGAAGAATCGGAACATATATTCAAGATCACTTCCGGGCACCCGTTCTTACTCCAGAACGCTGCGCTGATGCTCTCGGATGACGTTGAGATGTCGAGATATTTAAACGAGGAGCTGATGGCCGGCCTTTCCGACGAGGAAATGAGCATCCTGAAGACCCTTTCGCTGATCAGAAGGCCAGTGAACTTCGGCGACCTCATCGGCTACTTGAACATGGCCGGGGACGCACTCGAATCTCTGGAGGACCGCGGAATCGTCTTGAAGCGTGATGGCCGATCTTACGAAATACATGACCTACTTAGGCAACACCTCGCACAGAAGCTGGCGGGTGACGCCAAGAAAAAACTGCATGAGGAGATGGGCCAGATGTACCAGAGGGAACTGGGAAGCGTGCGGTCGTCTGAAGCCATCTACCATTTCACCGAAGCTGGCGACTGCGGCGTAGCCGCGGACCTCCTTGTGAGATACGGGGATGACATCATCGCCCTCGGTCTGGCGCCGAGCCTCGTGGAGCCCGCGAGGAAGTTGTTAGAGGTATGCGAACGATCTGGTTGCGAGGCTGCCAGGCTATTGCACAGAATAGGCGACATCTTGGAGTCGTCTGGCAGCTGGGACGAAGCCCTCCGTGTATATGAAAAGGCGATGCAGCATTATAGGGGGCAAGACGAGGACGGGGCAAAGGTGATGATGAAGATTAGCACGATATTGATACGGCAGAATAGCCATGCTGAAGCGCAGCAAATGCTTGAGAAAGCGCTGAAGCTGTCGTGCGAGCTGAATGCAACGGAGCTCATCGCGGAGATAAGATGCACGCTCGGGAACCTTTTCATCCAGCAAGGCGACTACGACCGCGCGCTGTCGGAATTTGAAGAGGGATTGAACTATGCGAGAAAGAGTGGCAGCCACAGGGTCGAAGGAAAGTCGCTGTACGGAATCGGACGGGTCGAACAGGCGCGGGGCAACTCAGCGAAATCTATCGGGACGAAAAGAAAGGCGGCGGAAATCTTCGAGGCGTCAGGGGAGACGATGGAGCTGTCAAAAGTGCTTACAGCCATTGGCGCCAGCTATTTCAACGCTAACGAGTTGGAGAGCGCCCTAGAATATCACGACAAGGCTTTGAAATTGTGCGAGAAGATGGGGAACCCGAGGCTTCAGGCGTGCGCTCTGCTGAACGTGGCAGGGGTCCTGATAGAACAGAACAAGCACAACAAGGCAGAAAGGCTCCTTGTGAAATCGCTCGCCATGTCCGAGGGATTGAAAGAGAAGCGCTATATGGCGGCCACGTACATCAGTCTGGCGATACTGGCCTTGAAGACCGGTCAACCGAAGAAGGCATTGGATTATTCAGGCAGAAGCTTGACCGCTGCCGTAGAATCGGGAGTCAAATACGAGATGGCGAGGGCTGACCAGATGATGGGCATCGTACTAATGAACATCGGCCAGTACTCCAAAGCCAATGAGCATCTCAGCCGTGCGAAAAAGAAGGCGATATCGATAGGCGAAACCAACCTAATAGAAGAAATACAAAGGGATTTGTTTCGACTGGCGAGTGATAAACGATAGATCAATCGGGTTCGATTTGGCTCGGCCTTATTTCTATAACGATGGGCGATGTGCCATCTGGTTCTATCTGGCTGGGTCTGATTAGCGTCACCAATGACGAACCTATTTGTAGGGTGAAGCTGTCTGCGAACGTCAACGGTATCTCGCCGTGCCAGAGTAGCAGCCACGATTCCGAGTTATTGACCCTTCGCTCCAATAGCGAATTTATCAGATGCTTCAAAATACCCGTCAGTTCCACGCTGCGTATCGTGCTGTTCAGGTCGGCTTGTGCGTCATCGCATACGGCGAGGAACAGCCTTGTCTGTGGTGCCTGCGTCGAATAATCGCTTATGTGGATGGATATCAGGAAGAAGGATATCCTCTCGTTCACTTGATGATAATAGACATTCATTTCCACGGTGCTGACCGGCGTCTCCGCGTGAGCGAGTCCGGACGCTCCCGTCAGCATCAAAGCCCCTACAATGCCCAATACTATGTATTTCGACATCATGTGCATTAATTCCTGGCGCTATCGCCGGATAAAATTCAGTGTTCAGCTAGATAAATGTGAAATTAGCATGCTCATTATTATCGAGAAAACAATTCCCCATGTACCCGGATAGCGGTTGGAATGCACCGAGAGATTGAAAATGCCCCGCGAGTAGATAACAATAGGAATTATATTCTCGCATCTAGAGGATTTCGATAATGGACCGCCGATGTCGATCAATTAGCTAACTTGCGCGGGCGAGCACCGGCCAGTTCGTGGTGTCTATTTCGCCACAAACGTTAATATCATTTTACATCATGCTACTTTGTATTAGTCGGTTTAAAGTACTTACCAATTCATGTGTGCAATTGAAGGGGGTTGTGAACACGGAAAGGAAAGTAATGAGCATGATATTGTGTGCAATTATGGTCGCCACTGCATTGGCGGTGGCAGGGAATGCGAACGCTAGCGACGTTATCCGCATGGATGCCGGAACAACCGAGTGGACGAAGAGGGGCATGGTCCTCGACGCGACAGGCTTCTCAATAGGCGTCCAGTACCCATACGTGATGGAGGACGGGGGCGTCTACAAGATGTGGTATGCCGGGCTGAACGCCGGGGTGCACGGCGATATCTATTATGCCACGTCCTCCGATGGCCTCGCATGGTTTCCGCAGGGGATGGTATTGTCGCGGCCCAGCGGCACGAACTACGCGGCCGCGCCCTGCGTCCTCAAGGGGCTAGACGGCACCTACGAGATGTGGTATTCCTGCCAGAAGTCCATATCTCCTCGGAATTCCCAGGTGTAATACGCGACTTCCGCCGACGGCATCTCCTGGTCCCCGTATGGGTTGGTACTGCCAATCGGGCCTGCAGGCAGTTTCG
>DAIRED010000039.1:0-11701 GCA_036795795.1 Thermoplasmatota archaeon
TACGGCGGAGGATTGGCCTGGGCGGGCGGCGGCTGGGCTGCGCTTCCTCCCGGAGCACTCATCCGAACCCACATGCGCGTCGCCGTATATTATTGCATCGAGAAAATGAGAATGAAAGGGTTTTGCTAACCTACGGCTTTACTGCCTTGGCTTTCCGCAGTGGGGGCAGACGTTGTAGTTCACCGGCACCTGGCGGCCGCAGCCCATGCAGACGCGCATCTCGCCCTGCGGGGGTGCCTGCTGCTGCTGGTACGCTGGCGGCGGTGGCTGCTGGTATGCCGGCGGTGGCGGCGGCGGGGGGTACTGGCCGTACTGCTGCGGCGGCGGGTAAGCGCCGTACGCCGGCTGCATCGGCTTGTCCTTCCTGACCACCAGGTATATGATAATACCGATGATGCCCAGGAGGAGGACGAGTATGAGCCAGAGCACTCCGCCCATTCCCCTCGCTTCCGCATCCTTGTAGACCCATATCGCGACCAGGAGCCATATGACGAACCATATGACCCAGAACGCGATGCACAGGCCTCCTGCAAGGAGTTCCATCTGGTTTGCTAACGATCCAAATTCCATGTGCATTCCTTCTGCGGTATTATCAGGGAACGACTATATAACATTGTCGAATGTTGATTGCGACGCTGGCTCACGTATGCCTGTGTGCCATTATGAAGTTATTAAGCACTCCGAAGCCCCGAAACCGCTTCCCTCGCCCCCGCCATTATCGCCCCGAGGTCCGCCTTGACCAGCTTCCTGTCGCGCACGACCGCCTCCCCCGCGACGAGCACGTCCCGCACCCTGTCGCCGACGCAGGAGTAGACCAGATTCGAAACGACCGTGCGCTCGTCCGTCGGCAGCATCGCGGGGTGGGAAAGATCGATTATCGCCAGGTCCGCGGACTTGCCGATTTCGATGGAGCCCAGCTCCTTCTCCGCGTGCAAGACCCGCGCGCCGTCGATGGTAGCCATGTCCAGCACCTTCTGCGCCGGAAGCACCGTCGCGTCCCAGCGGTGCGCCTTGTGCGTCAAAGCGCAGAACTTCATCTCCTGGAACATGTCGAGGCAGTTGTTCGACGAAGAGCTGTCCGTGCCGAGGCCGACGGCGACGCCGTTGGCGTGCATCTCCGGAACTGGCGCCACGCCGCCGCTCGCCAGCTTGGCGTTCGACACGGGGCAGTGCGCCACCGAGACGCCGGCCTTCTTCAATGAATTAATCTCGTTTATCGTCATCCAGACGCAGTGCGCCGCAGACAGGCGCGGGTTGAGGAATCCGATGCCCTCCAGCCATGAGACGGGCCGCTTGCCCGTCACATTCTCGTGCGCGTGCACCTCGTAACGCGTCTCCTGCAGGTGCATGTGCAGCAGCGTGTCCGTCTTCTCCGCCAGCGCCTTCGCGCCCAGGAAGGTCTCCTCCGAGCAGACATAGACGCCCTGGAGCGCAGCCAGCGGCTTGACGAGCTTCCGTCCAGCGTGGGCCTTGATGAACTTCTCGGCGTTCCGCAGCGGCGAGCCCTTCTGCGTCGTTTTGTCGTCGTCCAGCACCGCCCAGCCGAGGTAGCCCCGGATTCCGGTCTCCTCGCACGCCTCTGCCGCCGCGTCCTCGTGGTAGTACATGTCCTGGAACGTCGTCGTTCCGGAAAGCAGCATCTCCGCGCACCCGGCCAGCGCCCCGGCCTTCACGTCTGCGCGCCCGCGCTTCGCATCCACGGCGAACGTCTTGTCTAGGAACTGCTCCAGATTGAGGTCGTCGGCGACAGCCCTCATGACCGTCATCGAGACGTGGCCGTGTGTGTTAATCAGGCCAGGAATCACGGCGCAGCCCTCGGCGTCCAGCGTCTCGTCGGCGCGTAGTGACTGGCCCAGCGCGGCTATCTTGCCCTTCTCGACGAGGACATCTCCCTTGAAGACCTCCCTCTTGGGGTTCTGGGTGACGACGATGGCGTTCTTGACGACCAGGCTCATGCCACCCTCATCGATGCGAATGTAAATAAAGATTGGCGAAGGGGTTGCGTATCGCAAAATGTATTCAATACCCTGTCAATCCCCCTCCGATGACCCTAGTCACCTTCATCGGCACGTCAGGCGGCCGCTTCGCAACCATCTCCCAGGTCCGCGGCACGGGCGGCGTTTACATAGAGGACCAGATACGCATCCACTTGGACCCAGGGCCGGGTGCGCTTGTCACCATGTCGAAGATGGGCATGGACCCCAGGCTCACCGACGTCATCGTGGTCTCGCACGGCCACCCCGACCACTACGGCGATGCGGACGTCCTCATAGAGGCGATGACCGAGGGGGGAACCCGCCACCGGGGTATCCTCATCGGCAGCCGGAGCGTGACGGAGGGGCAGTGGAACGACTGGCCAATCATCTCCCGGTACCACCTCTCGAAGCCGGCGCAGGTCAAGACCGCGCGCGTCGGTGATAAATACTTCCTAGACGGGATGAGCGTTGACGTGCTACCATCGAAGCACACCGACGATTCCACCGTCGGTTTCAGGTTCAACACCCTGTCAGGTCCGATATCGTACGTTAGTGACACGGAGTTCTCGGAGGACCTCGCGCAGCGGCACAGGGGCGCCAAGCTCCTGATATTGCCCGCCACGAGGCCACTGAGGGGGCGCATCGCGGGGCACATGTGCACTGAGGACATCGCCGACTTCGTGCGCATAGCGAAACCGGAGATGGCAGTCATGACCCATTTCGGACTCAAGGTCCTGAAGTCCGGCCCCGAGGCCGAGGCCAGGTGGGTCCGCGAGAAGACGGGCGCGAACGTGCTGGCAGCGGAGGATGGGATGGTCGTGCGCGTCGAGGCCAAGGTCGAGGTCGTCGAAGGCGGCCGAAAGGCGACCCCCGATTTCAGGGCTCAGGCCGAACGCGCTACCCTGCCGCCCCCGCTCGAGGATCGCGAAGGCCGGGCCGGCGGAGCGTATCAGCACTGATTTTGCTGCCTGCGAGCTTGAATTCCTCGCGGATTTTCCCAGAAATCACTCTTGGTGCGAAGACTCGTACATATCGCAGAGCTCCGCCAGGAACGCGTCGTACGTCTTGCGGAACTTGAGCTTCCAGAGGCGATCGCGCACCGCGGGCGTGAGCTGGATGGAGGTCATTGACGGCTTTGCGTCAGGCTCATCCTCGACCTCGGGTTTGGCGCCTGGCTCGGGGATGTATGTCACGACTGGCTCTTCGACGGGCGTCTTGCGGGGCCTTCCGCGCTTTTTGGGCATGCATCGGTTATGGGTATTATTGTATTAATATCTATCTATAGTTTAAATTAGAACAATATGATTTATTATTTCGTTGTTTTATATGGATACAATGTAATCAACTATTTTATTATAAACAATTGTTCAATGTTTATCTATAGTGTAATTGGATTTAATCGTGTCATCAATTTATTATCTGAAATTGCTAATTTATTAATGAATTATATTATAATCATTAATTTATCAATCATTTACATTAACGAATGTGCCTGTTTTCTATAGTTTTAATGTTTTGCATAGAATCTATAGTTTTATTGTTTGACATGGGATAATGCGCACTATAGATTGTATTTTTGTATAGTCGTGCTCTACGTGGCCGGTGGTCTACCTATGGCCACAAAATAATCGTGCTTGAGTATATACCAATGAGCTTGAAAACGACTAATAGAGCCGTTTCTGCCCCCCTTTTCGTGTCTCCGAGGCAGAATCGTTGTTTTCAATCGGGAGCAACCGGGTTTTGTACTTCTGCTCAGGACGCCGTACCATGTGAACGAGGCGTTCTTGAGCTTGATTAAAGGTTTGCGAGTCTATTATCGCAGTATGCGACCCTTTTCGCAGGGTGTCTTCCCATTCAACATATCCCGCATACAACGCATTTTTTAAGATGTATGCAACTGTAGGCGCATCCCAGTCACCTCCCCTTTTAGTGGGGACTAGTCGTGTTTTTAACATGTGCGCTATTCTTGTTGTGCTTTTACCAGACAAATATTTTACGAATATTTCTTTTACAATCGGTGCTTCCTTTACATCGATGATAAATTTTCCATCGCGTACATTGTATCCGTATGGGTGGCCACCTCCCAATTGACTAGTACCAGTAATTGCCTTTTCCCGCATTTTCCTTTTTACGGTGCGTGAACGATCTTTTTGGAAGTAAAACTCGATATTTTTTAAATGGCCATCTCTGAATATTTTGCTACTTAAGTCGTTATTTATCTTCTCTAGTAATTTGTCTTCCTCACATCCATCTCTTGCCGCCAGATATCCCTGAATTATTGCATATCGGATAATTTCTCCGTAAACACCACCCTGTTCCTTATATGCTGCCAGTAGGGATGGATCATTCGGAGCATACCTATGACATTCATGGCAGACGTCTATTAGATTATCATTATCGCTTGTCCCGCCGTCGGTAACCCACTTGATGTGGTGTGTCTCGTCTGCGGGCATTATTTTACATATCTGGCATATCCCTTTCATTGAGTTTCTCCCCCACGTGTGCCAGGTTTCTCAAAGGTTAACAGTCTTTCGAATGGTAGTAACCGAGGCTTGTATCGTTGCTCAGGCCTCCTAATGTGTCTAACCAGCCTCTCCTGAACTTCATTAAACATCTCAAGTTTGATGATGGCATCATGAGTACTCTTTGTAAGCGTATCGTCCCATTCAATAAATCCCGCATAGATGGGATTTTTTAATATGCTAGCCACTGTTGCCGCATCCCATCGTCCCCCACGTTTAGTAAGTATCTGGCGCTCTGTTAACATCCGTACTATCTTTCCAGTGCTCAGTCCTTCGAGATACTTCTGAAATATCTCCTTGACGATTGCAGCCTCGTCCGGTATTACGACCAGCTTCCCATCCTGTATGTCGTATCCGTACGGGTGGCCGCCACCCATCATTCCCCCGACCGTCGCCGCCTTCTGGTGCATCCCCATGTACACGCGCTCGCCTATCTGCTCGCTCTCGAGCTGCGCGATGCGCTGGATGATGTCCATCACGAAGCGCCCCATCGCCGTCGTCGTGTCGAGGTTCTCGGTCATGCTAGCGAAGCCCTTCCCCCACTTGTTGAGGGCGTCCATCATGTCCATGAAGTTGCGCGAGTTGCGGTGGATGCGGTCCATCTTCACGACGAGGATGGCGTCCCAGTTGTCCTTGTCTGCAATCATCCGCTGGTAGGCTGGCCTGTTGGTGTTGCGCCCGCTGTGGCCGTCGTCGACGTACTCCTTGAAGACCTCCATGGCCTGGGCCTTGCAGTACATCCTGAGCCGCTCGACCTGGGCGTCGAGGGAGAACCCCTCCTTGGCCTGGTCCTCAGTCGAAACCCTGGTGTATATGGCCACCTTCGTCATCGCATCCCTGAACTCCTGACGGACTGCAATGGCTCGGTCGATATATAAATCCGTCGATTCAACTGTCATGTTAAATATTTTCAATCAATTAATTTACAAACTACATATTTTAACGTAACAGCTTAAAATGGTCGCGGCGCATTTTTAAGGCCGCGCGCCCTCTGGCTATCGTGGACTACTTCGACGAGCTCATCGAAGAGATACGGTCTGGCAAGCTCAAGACGCACGACGACGTCGAACGTGCCAAGATGCGGCTCTGCAGCAAGTATCGCAAGGCGACGCTACCGACGAACGCTGACATACTCGAGCGCCTGAGCGACGCCGAGCGCGAATCGTTCGAGCCGCTGCTGCGCATCAAGCCAGTGCGTTCCGCCAGCGGCGTCGCCGTCGACGCGGTGATGACCTCGCCGGCCGACTGCCCGCACGGACGATGCTCCTACTGCCCCGGCGGCACGACGACCGGCACGCCCCAGTCTTACACTGGCCGCGAGCCGGCCGCGCTTCGCGCCGGACAGAACGACTATGACCCATTCAGGCAGGTGAACGCCAGGTTGACCCAGCTCTCGGCCATCGGCCACCCGGTCGACAAGGTGGACCTCATCGTGATGGGCGGGACGTTCACGCCGAGGCCGTGGGAGTACCGCGAGGCGTTCGTGCGCCGGTGCCTGGACGCCATGAACGGGCGCGAGTCTGCGACGCTGGAGGAAGCCCAGAAGCTCAACGAGACGGCAAAGGCCAGATGCATCGGTCTCACGATAGAGACGAGGCCCGATTGCATGGGGCCAGCGCAGGCGTCCGAGACGCTGAGGCTCGGCGGAACGCGCGTCGAGATGGGGGTCCAGTCGCTCGACGACGCGACGCTGGCCAAGGTCGAGCGGGGGCACGACGTCGCGGCCACAGTCCGGGCGACGATGCTCGCCAAGGACGCGGGCTTCAAGGTCGGCTACCACATGATGCCTGGCTTGCCGGGAGCCACAGTGGAGAGCGACGCGGCGATGTTCGCGCGCCTCTTCGACGACCCGCTTTTCAGGCCGGATATGCTCAAAATCTATCCCACATTGGTGATGCCTGGCACGAAGCTACATGCCGAGTGGGAGGTCGGCCGGTACAAACCATATTCCACAGAGGACGTCGTGCGATTGCTGGCCATCGCCAAGCCGGAGCTGCCTCCGTGGGTCAGGATCCAGAGGATACAGCGCGACATCCCGGCCCAGCTCATCGCCGACGGCGTGCGCAAGAGCCACGTGCGGACCCTGGCCAAGGAGGAGATTGCCCGGCAGGGGAAGCGCTGCCGCTGCATCAGGTGCCGCGAGGCTGGCCACGTGCTCCTGAAGGGACGAGTTGTCGACGAGAGCCAAATCGCGGAGAACGTCGTTTCCTACGAGGCGTCCGGAGGCACCGAGCACTTCCTATCGTTCGACGAGCCAGCGTCCGATGCCCTGGTCGGCTACCTGCGGCTCCGCATCGCGTCAGCAGAGGCGCGGGCCGCTGCGTTGGGTTCGGAAATCGATCCGAAAAACGATCCCGTCGTGCTCGTCCGGGAAATCAAGATATTCGGCCAAATGGTGCCCATCGGCCGGTCCGCGAGAGACGATTTGCAGCACCGCAAATACGGCGCGCGGCTGCTCGAAACGGCGGAGCGAATCGCGCGTGAATCCGGGGCGAGCCAGATAGCTGTCACGAGCGGCGTCGGCGTGCGCGACTACTACCGGAAATTCGGATACGAATTGAGGGGCATGTCGATGGTAAAACCCTTGAAATAAAATATGTTTATTTTTAAATATGTAATATTATTTTAATATTAAATTTTATTAATAATATAATATTATTTTTATATAATTTGCTATATAAAAATTGCGCGCCCCGCCGCAGTGCCGAAAACGGCAATCGTTATATATTTGAAATGCCTGGCAGGCAGGCCATGAGCGTGGAATACAGGACTTTCGAGAGGGCGATGCTGCCCGAGTACGTTCGGGTGATGAACGCGAGTCAGACCGAGCTGCCGCAATTCGTCCCCGAAACGGCCGAAAGGCTGGAGGCGACCTTCCTTCGGGACCCCGACCACGACCCGAACGGCATCTTCCTGGCCCTCCACGACGGGCGCCTGATAGGATTTTCCGAGGCGGAGATACAGAAGACGCGCATCGAAGCCGGGAAGAGCCAGGGCTTCGTCGCCGTCGAAGTCGTCCCCGAGGAGCGCGGGCAGGGCGTCGAGGCGGAACTGATGTCGCGGGCGCTTGCGTTCCTGAAGTCCAAGGGGATACGCGAGGCGATATACTGGTTCCACCCGCACATCCCGTGGAGGCTGGACATGGCCCGGGAATTCGGCCTCGAGTACCTGCGGCGGTTCTACCGCCTCCGGAGGGAGATGGCCGCGCCGGTCCCGGACGTTCCTTTCCCCGCCGGAATAGAGGTCCAAAGGGTGCCTGGAACCGGGGCTCCGAGGGAGTTCATCATCGAGTGGGTCTCGACGTTCAACACAGCCTTTGTCGACCACTTCAACTTCGCGCCGGCCGACCCGCAGAACTTCTTGAACTGGTGCGAAACCCCCGATGAAAACCTCGTTTTCACCCTGGCGCGCTCCGGTGTCAGGCCCGTTGGCGTGTGCCTCTCGGAGATTGAGCACGGCTCGAACGGGGAGACGGGGTGGGTCGACATCCTCGGCGTCGTGCCAGAGGCCCGCAGAAACGGGCTCGGTCGCGCCCTGCTGGCGGACGGACTGCGCTGGATTGGCTCGCAGGGGGCGAAGACGGCCATCCTCGGCGTGGACGCGCAGAACGAGAAGGCCCTCGGGCTCTACCGGGGCGTGGACTTCGAGCCGCTGACGGAGACGCACACGTACAACAAGTGGTTGATAACCGAGAAATAATGAAAATTATCGGGAAAGGATTTTTCGTCAGTCTGGCTGGTAGGGTATCTACTTCGCCAGTCCGGCCTTCTTGGCCAGCTTCTCCGCCTCGACCACCATGTCCTCTATCTGCTTGAGGCCGCCGTCCCAGAACGCGGGGTTGGTGATGTCCAGGCCGCAGATGGCGACCATGTCCTTCGTGGACAGGCTGCCGCCCGCCTCGAGCATCGCCATGTACTTCTTCGCGAAGCCAGGGCCTTCCTTCTTGTACCGGTCGTAGAGCGCCAGCACGAGCAAGTTGCCGAACGAGTACGCATAGGTGTAGAAGTTGTAGTGGATGAAGTGTATCACGTACGTCCACCACCAGGCGTACTCGTCGGTCATCTTGACGCTGTCGCCGAACATCCACTCGTTCTCCTCGCGCCAGTACTTGCAGAACTCCTCGGGGGTCACCTCGCCCTTCTGCCTGCGGTGCTCGTGGAACTTGCGCTCGAAGCGGACCATCATTATCTGGCGGAAGACGGTCGCGAACGAGTCCTCAATCTTGCCGCAGAGGATGCCCAGCTTGGCCTTCGGGTCCTTCTCCTTGGCCATTATCCCCTCGAACATCAGCATCTCGCCAAAGACGCTGGCGGTCTCCGCCGCCGTCAGGGGCGTATCGCTCTGGAGGAATCCCTGGCCGCGCGCGACGTATCCGTGTATGCCGTGCCCCATCTCGTGCGCCATCGTCATCGCGTCCCTGGCGGTCTCGGTCCAGTTCAACAGGAGGTAGGGGTGGAGGTAGGTTATGGCCGAAGAGCAGAAGGCGCCGCCCTCCTTGCCCGGGCGTATCTCGGCGTCTATCCAGTCCTTATCGAAGAAGAGCTTGGCGATCTCGCGCATCTTCGGGTTGAACTTGCCGTAGGCGTCGAGGGTCATCTTCTTTCCCTCGTCGTAGGTGCACTTCGGCAGGTCGAAACCGATGGGGCAGTATCGGTCGTAATCGTAGAGCTTGTCCAGCTTCAGCATCTTGCGCTTCAGCCTGTAGTACCTCGCCACCATCTCCCTCTGTTTGCTGACGGCCTTGATGAGGTTGTTCACGACCTCGTCGTCGACCTGGTTGTCCAGGTTCTGCTTGCTCATCATGTCCTTGTAGTTGCGGAAGCCGTCGTCCATCCCGTGGTCCTGGGCGACGATGTTGAAGACGTATGCGAACATCTTGACGTTCGCCTTGAGGGTCTCGGTGACTGCCTTGTGGGACGCGATGCGCAGCGCGCGGTCCGGGCTGTAGAGGTTGGAGAGGGTCTCCTCCAGGGACTGCTCCTCGGTCTTCCCCTTGTACGTGACCTTGTACTTCAGGCTGCCCAGCGTCTCGTCGAAGTATCGAACGAACGCCGCGCGCCCTGTGTTGCGCTTAGCCTCCATTATCTTCTCCTCGCCCTCTTTGAGCAGGTGGGGCTTGAAGCGCCTGGCCGCCCGTAGGAAGTTTGTGTACCTCTTCAGCTTCGGCGACTTGATGAGCTGGTTGGCCTGCGCGTCGCTGAGGGCGCACCACTCGAGCTCGAAGAAGAGGAGGTGCTTCCGGACGTCGGTCATCTTCTCCCTGGATTTGCCCAGGAAGGCGCCGTGCTCGGGCTTGGACGTGTCGCCAGCGAATAGGAGGGACGCGTACCAGACGGGCTTCGTTATCTGCTCGTAGGTCTTCTCGTAGTCCTCGATGGCCTTCAGCAGCGCCTCGGGTTTCATCCCCTTGGCGAGCTTGCCCCGGTAAGCCTTCTCGAACGCCTGCGCCCGCTTGAGGGACTCCTTGAAGTCCTTCTCTATGTTGGGGTCCTTCAGGCTCTTGTATATATCATTCAGGTTCCAACGCACGCCTTCCGCGCTGTTCTTCTGCTCTGCCATGGCAATCACTTCATCGAGGGTATCGCGCCGGGGGTAAAAGGGTTTTTGGTGGCGTCCGATAAGATTATGCCCTGTCAGGTGGATACCTTCCCGATATCATGCCACCCATCCTATCGTTCTGCGGTCTGGATTGCTCGGAATGCCCTGCCTACAAGGCTTTGAGGAAGGACGACCCCGCGGCGCGCGCCAAGGCAGCGGCGGAGTGGTCTAAGTTGTACAATGCGGACATCAAGCCCGACGACGTCTTCTGCAACGGTTGCACGGCGGCCGGTGGCCGCCACTTCGGACATTGCTCCGAATGCGAGTATCGCGCCTGCGGCCAGAAGAGGAAGGTGGAGAACTGTGGGTGCTGCGACGAATACCCGTGCGCGAAGATATCCAAGTTCTTCGAGTGGGTACCCGCGTCGAAGGTAGTGCTGGATGCCGAGCGCGAGAAGGCGAATGCCAAGGGTTTCGGGAAGAAAAGCACGCCAAAGAAGGCTGCACCTGGTAAGGATGCCAAGAAAACCTCGGCGCGGAAACGGTAATCCCGGAGCACCCATCGCGTTTTTATAGGATGAGGGGAATCAGCCCCCCGAGGTTTATTCATGTCCTGGGAGCAGGCCGAGGTCAGGGAGCTCAGAGAGGGTAGGTACGTCAACATAGACGACGAGCCGTGCAAGATTCTCACAATCACGATGTCCAAGCCAGGGAAGCACGGGGAAGCCAAGGCGCGCCTGGATGTCGTCGGGATGTTCGACGGCCAGAAGCGAAGCATCGTCCACCCGGTCACGCACAAGGTCAAGGTGCCGATAATCGACAAGCGCTCCGCCCAGATAGTCGCGATAGCTGGTGACGAGATTATGCTGATGGACCTCGAAACGTACGAGCAGTTCACCCTTCCCAAGGACCCCGATTTCGAAGGCCAGCTCGAGCCGGGCAAGGAAGTCCTCTACATGATTGCGATGGAAAAGAAGAAGATAACGAGGGCTTGAGCGTCCTGGCATGAAGAAGAACCTGGCCAGAACGTACTGCGAGGACGTGCTTTTCGCCGACGCCAACGTCGGCCCCAACGAGGCAGACTCGGTCCTTTTCGGCGTGCGCTACGGCGGCACGGTCTCGTTCCGCAAGGGCACGGAGACCGGTCCATGCGCTATCCGCGAGGAGTCGTGGAATTTCGAGACCTTCCACTGGGAGCACGGGACCGACCTGGAGAAATCTAAGCTCTTCGACGCCGGGGACATCGGGCCGTTCAAGACTCCCGACGAGATGGTGACGTCGGTCGCGACGCGTGCGAGGGAGCTGGCGCACGGCAACTTCCTTGTGATGCTCGGCGGCGAGCACTCGGTGTCGGCGCCGGTCGTCGAGGCCACCAAGGCCAAGTGTGTCATCGTCGTGGACGCGCACCTGGACTTCCGCGACTCGTACCACGACTCCAAGAACAATCACGCCTGCGCCACGAGGCGGTTCGCCGAGCTGGTCGGCGCGGAGAACGTCTTTCCAATCGGCATCCGCTCGATATGCGCCGAGGAGCTCGAGGACGCCAAGCGTCTGGGCTTGAAATACGCCACGTCGAAAGACGTCCGGGAGAGGGGCATCGACCGCGTGATAGACGAGGCGCTGGCATCGGTCAAGGGGCGGCCGCTCTACCTATCCATGGACATC
>DAIRED010000040.1:0-11690 GCA_036795795.1 Thermoplasmatota archaeon
ACGATTTCGGCCATTTGGATTCCTCCCCGATATCCCTTGTCCTTCCTCGCCTCACGTCACTATCTCGTCGAGCCTTTCTTCGTCGCAGGCGCGCCGCATCTCCATCGCCAGGCGGCGCCCGGTCGAGACGTTCTTGCGCCAGAGCGAGTTCCCGTACGGGTGCCCGACCCACATGTGTACGTTCGTGCCGCCGCCGACGCGCGGGGCGACGTCGTAGATGTGGAACTTCAGGTCCTTGTCGACGCACGTCTGGAGGCAGAACGGCCCGATGATTCCTGGCTTGTAGTGCTCCTTGCACGCCGCGACCCACTTCTCGGCGAGCTTGAAGGCGTTCTCCAGGAGAGATTCCCTCAGCGTCGAGGAGTTGTGGCCGCAGACCGTGTACTCGGGCGTCCGCTGCGAACCGACGAGGGCCATCTGCTGCGGCGCGGGCAGCCGCACGTGGCCGTCCAGCGAGCTCTCGAAGCGCCAGTCGACGCCGACGAGCTCGATGGGGCTCATCTCCTCCTCCAAGGGGGAGTAGAAGAAGTCCAGGTTGAAGACGGGGCCGATGACGTACTCCTCGATGCGCGCGCCGGCGAGGTCTTCGCGGACGATGACGTTGTCCTTGACGAGCTGGTCGGCCTTCTGGAGGTACTCCTCGTAGCTGGCCGCGGTGAAGAAACCCCTCTCGAGCTTCTTGACCTTGTGGTGGAGCTTGACAATCACGAGGAGGTCTATGTCTTCGGGCTTGGCGAGCTTCTTCGGGAACGGCAGCCCGGCCTGCTCGAGCAGCCAGTAATAATCCTTCGCCTCGCCGCGCTCTTCAGTCCGCAGCATGTTGCGGCTGCCGACGATTGGAACTTCGAAGCTGTCCTCGATGGACTTGAGGTCAACGTAGGACGTGAACGAGCGGTTCGGCACGAATAGGACGTTGTCCTTCCTCATCTTGGCCTGGAAGTCCGGGGACATCATCTCCGAGAACTTGTCCACGAGCGCGTAGTCGTCGACCATCCCGCGCAGGACCTTGCCTTTCTTGTCGCGCTTGGCCTTGAAGTACTTCGTGTACGTCAGCTCGCGCCCCTTCTGGCAGACCGCGAACGTCCGGAAGCCTTCCTCGACCGCGCCATCGCACACGTCGAGCGCCGAGTGGGACGCGACGAGGCCGACCTTGCAGTTTTTCCTGTCGTACTTGCCCACGATTTCGGCGACGCGCTCGCGCGACAGCATCTCAGCGCGCCCCCGTCCCCTTCTTGAACACGAGCAGGCACTCGGAATCCCCCTTTGCGCGGCACTTGGATTCCTCGCCGTGGTAAGGTGCGTTGTCCAGCGCGGTGAGGAAGCCCTCGAAGTAACCCAGGAAGTACGAATCGACGCCACGCTCGGTCTTCATCTTCCGCGAGGCGAACTCCAGCCCGACCGGAAGGCCGGTCTTGCTGCGGACCGATATCTCCCCCGGATTCTCCTCTATCTCGATGGAGCCCCAGCCAATCGCCAGGTTCTCCGCGCACACGTCCTTGAACAGCTCCTCCCTCGTCGGAGTCCTGCCGTCCTTGAGGAACCCCTGGTGCAGCAGCTTGCAGAAGCTCGCGCCGTAGGGCTTGGCCATCCGGCGTATGACGGCCGCGGCCGGCTCCCCGATGAGGTTCTCCATCTCGGCGTACATGTTGAACTGAAGCTCCGCTCGCGCCCATATGATGGGGAGCTCCCCGAGCATCAGCTGGCCCTTGTCGAAGTCGACGCGCACGCGCTCCTTGTACATCTTCAGCACATCGAGCACGTCCTCCCTCGTCGCCGAGACCTTCATCGAATCACTTCTCCTGGAAGTTGGCCTTGCGCTTCTCGAGGAAGGCTGCCATCCCTTCCTTCTGGTCCGCGGTGGAGAAGCAGATGCCGAATATCTCAGCCTCGATGTCGCAGGCGCTCCCGAGGTCCGTCTCGATGCCCGTGTTCACGGCCTTCTTGGCGAGCCTCACGGCGAGCTGGCCCTTGGAAGCTATGAGCTCGGCGAGCCTCATCGCCTCGGCAATCAGCTCCTCCGGTTTCACGACCCTGTTGACGAGGCCGATGCGGTGCGCCTCGGCGGCGTCTATCATGTCCCCGGTGAAGATGAGCTCCTTGGCCTTGCCGCGCCCAACCAGGCGTGGCAGGCGCTGGGTGCCGCCGAATCCAGGCGTCACTCCCAACCCGACCTCGGGCTGGCCGAACTTCGCCTTCTCCGAGGCGATGCGTATGTCGCACGCCATCGCCAGCTCGCACCCTCCGCCGAGCGCGAAGCCGTTGATGGCCGCTATGACGGGCTGTGGCAGGCGCTCGACGTGGGAGAAGACCTTCTGGCCCAGAGCCCCGTACTCCCGCCCGTGCAGCGCGTCCATGTCCTTCATCTCGGCGATGTCGGCTCCGGCGACGAAGGCCTTGCCCTCGCCCGTGAGCACGACGACCTTGGCCTCCTTGTTGGATTTTAGCCAGTGGAACGCGATCTTTATTTCCTTCAGCATCTCCGTGCTGAGCGCGTTCATCGGCGGCCTGTTCAGCGTCACGACGGCGACCGGTCCCTTGAGCTCGACCTTCAGGTTCTTGAAATCCATCTTTTCACTCCCCATTGTTCCTCTCCGTCTGGCAGCCGCCCCATTTCGTTGCTTCGGCCTTCGGGTTTCCAGGACTTCATGCCCTCACTTCCCCGCGTAGTCGTAGAAGCCCTTCCCGGACTTCTTCCCGAGCAGTCCGGCATCCACCATCTTGACCAGCAGCGGGCAGGGGCGGTACTTCGAGTCTCCGAGGCCCGCGTGCAGAACCTCCATTATGTGGAGGCAGGTGTCGAGGCCGATGAGGTCGGCGAGGGCCAGCGGTCCCATCGGGTGGTTCATCCCGAGCTTCATTATCTCGTCGATGTTCTTCGGCTCCCCGACGCCCTCCATGACGCAGTACATCGCCTCGTTCAGCATCGGCATCAGCAGGCGGTTGGAGATGAATCCCGGGAAATCGTTGCACTCGACTGGCGTCTTGTCCAGCTTCTTCGAGACCTCGATTATCGCCTGCGTCGTCTCGTCGTCGGTGAGCTGCCCCCTGATGACCTCGACCAGCTTCATCATCGGCACGGGGTTCATGAAATGCATCCCGATGAACTTCTGCGGGCGCTTCGTCGCGGCCGCGAGCTTCGTTATCGAAATGGACGACGTGTTGCTCGACAGGATGGCGTGCGCCGGGCAGACTTCGTCCAGCTGCCTGAATATCTTCCTCTTGAGCTCCAAATCCTCGATGACCGCCTCCACGACTAGGTCGGCGTGCTTCATCTCGTTCAGGTCGAGGGTCGTCCTGATGCGTGCCAGCGCCGCGTCCTTCGCCGCCGCGTCCAGCTTCCCCTTCTCGACGAACTTCGAGAGGCTCTTCTGGATTCCGGCCATGCCGCGATCGACGAACTCCTGCTTGATGTCGCTGAGGATGACGTTGTAGCCGCTCACGGCCGCCACCTGAGCGATTCCAGCGCCCATCTGCCCCGCACCTATCACGCCGATGGTCTTGATGTCCATCTTTCTCACCTCTCAATTATCATCGTCACGGCGTTCCCGCCGCCCAGGCATATCGTCGCGAGCCCGCGCTTTGCCTGCCGGTCGTGCATGGCGTAGGCCAATGTGGCTACGATGCGCGAACCCGACGAGCCTATCGGATGGCCTAGCGCCACGGCGCCGCCGTTCACGTTGAACTTCTCCATCGGGATTCCCAGCTCCTTCACGACGGCGCAGGACGCGCTCGCGAAGGCCTCGTTGTGCTCGAACAGGTCTATGTCGGTTATCTTAAGGCCAGCCTTCTCGAGTACCATCCTCGTTGTGGGTATCGGGGCCTCCATCACCAACTCGGGGGCGAGCCCGGCTGTGCCGTACGCACGTATCCGAGCCATCGGCTTGATGCCGCGCTTCTGCGCCTCGTCGGCGTGCATTATGACGAGAGCGCTGGCACCGTCGCTTATCTGCGACGCGTTGCCTGCGGTCACGAGCCCGTCCTTCTTGAACACCGGCTTGAGCTTGCCAAGCGATTCCATCGTCGTGTCGGCGCGCGGGCCTTCGTCCACCTCGAACATCAGAGGCGCTCCCTTCTTCTGGGGAAGCTCCACGGGGACTATCTCGGCCTTGAACTTTCCATCTGCAATCGCCTTGGCGGCCTTCAGGTTGCTGGCCAGCGCCATCGAGTCCGCGTCCTCGCGGGTCACGTGGAACTTCTCGGCAATTATCTCGCCGGTGTTCCCCATGTGGAAGTTGTTGTAGATGTCCCAGAGGCCGTCGTTGACCATCGCGTCGATGAGCGTGCCGTTTCCGAGCCTGTACCCGGAACGGGCCTTGTCCAGCAGGAACGGCGCCTGGTCCATGTTCTCCATGCCGCCGGCGACGACTATCCTGGCGTCCCCGGCCTTGATTGCCTGCGCCGCCAGGACGATTGCCTTCATCCCCGAACCGCAGACCTTGTTGACTGTGAAAGCGCCGATGGTGTTTGGCAGGCCAGCGCGAATCATCGCCTGCCTTGCCGGATTCTGGCCGATGCCGGCGCCGACGACGTTCCCCATGATTACCTCGTCCACGTCGGCCGGCAGCAGCCCGGCCTTGCCGAGCGCCCCCTTGATGGCGACGGCACCGAGCTCCGGCGCCCGTATGTCCTTGAGAGTTCCCCCGAACTTGCCCATCGCGGTCCTGGCCGCGCTCGCGATTACCACTTCAGTCATGCGCTCCCCTCCTTTGAAAAACCTAGTCTGGAATGGGCGTGCGATATTTATAGTTTGTCGGCGGGACAGGGGGGGATTAGGCGAAAACTTGTTCGCAGTCGTACTGGCTGTGTGTTGGTGAAGCCCGATATAGCGCAAGGAACCGATAAGAGGACACGCGCCTCGCCAAGTGCCCGGAGTGCGGGAGGGATTTCGCGTATTCGGAGGCGTAAGCCCTACTTCATTGGCCTTCTCGGCCTGTGCGGAGGCTTGTAAGCGGTCACCGTAATTTCGCGCTCGATTGTGGTTACCAGGCCATCGTCGTCCATTATTGTCAGCGTAACAACGTAGACTCCGTTGTGGCAATACCTGTGTTCGACAGCAGACATGTTGGATGTCGTCCCATCTCCAAAATCCCACAGGTAGCTGACTATCTCTCCATCGATGTCATAGGAGGTTGAAGCGTTGAAATTATAGGTCGGGTTTTTATCTACTGCGCCTTCAAGGAATCTCGTCGGTACAATAACGACCTGGTCATATCCATTGTGAGTTTTAAATTCCTTAAAGAACATCGTTACTCCTCTACCTGACTTGAATTCGAGCCAGATGGGATTGGAACCTCTGTGAGATGCAGCGTATGTTAATTCAATAGTGTATTCGCAACCCACGTGCTTCTCAAACACAGATGATACAGTATCTACGCAGTACCAAGTTTTCTTTACATCTAGAATAAGAACGAGATTACTATTTTCATACACCCTTGCTCCAACAACATTATCCTTACGACCAGCAATGGTCAAAGTTACATTGACTTCTTGCGAAATAACAGCGCTCGGTATTGGAATGGAACTGACCACTTCCAACCTCGTATCGGTATAAAAGAACGCACCTGGGTCCGCATTTTGAACCGAAAGGTTCAATATATACCTGCCCGTTGCCGAATATTCATGGGTCGGGCAAATGTCGCCGGTTTTCAAGCCATCCCCGAAGTCCCATGTGTAATTACTCCAAGATTCCACATCGTAATCATAATAGTCATCTAAATCAAAATATAGCAGCGTATTTTTCAAAATATTATAATGATTCTTGACTTTGTCGAATGCAGCACCAGTAACGTTCCAAAGTATATTGTCCAGGGAGGTGGATACATATGCATCAGAACCCATTGATGGCTCGTATGTCAAACAACACATCGCAGACCCTCTCACCGACGTTACTTCGCACATAATTGTGGCTGCCTGTTCCAGTCCCTGGAATCGCGCAGACAAGGTATATCGTTGCCGGGTATCTTGTGTAAATGAGATTATCGATTCACCGCTGGGCCAATCTGAAACGTTGATGCAAACACCAGAAATCTGTTCTTCAGTCCCATTATATGCAACTTCGTTTAAAGAGAATGTGATCGTTCCATCTATCGCGCCAACTATAGTGGTCTTCACTTGCACCGGCTGATTGATGGCGATTTCAGATAATGTATAATAGTGGCCAAATCCCAGGAACGCAACAGCCCTGTAGGCTTTTTCTTCTACTATAAATGGGAAGGACAATTCTATCGTTTGCCGCGGGCTTAATGTTACGTAATTTTTATCGGAAGATGCCAGCCTCGACGCCATATTGCTTGAATCTGTGCTATTGCTATAGGCTACATACGTTGGATGCACGTATTCGACATCGAAGTCATCCTCGGTGCTGATATCCAATCCAATAAAATCAATTATATGTGTGCCAGTAATCAACAATCGTAATTGTAATCCGCTATTTATTACGTCCCTCAAACCCGTGATGTCCACAACATCAACAACGTCATTCAACCTTGCAGGGATAGATGAGAAGTCTTGCCATTCCCCGAGTTCGCTCATGGTCTGGATGTGTATTGAACACTTGTAATACCGAGGATCTACAGGGATCGCATAAGAGAATTGTTCGACTATCGCCTTGTGGGCGACCACTAGTTTGATAATCTCCGCCTCCCCAACCTCGTCAAACTCCAACAATAGTGTCCTATTGTGTTCCATCTTTATCTGCATCCCATCGTCCATCTCATCCACTAACTCGGCAACCTCCGTGCCCTCGTCGTCAATGCATGAAATGATTGGGGCTGGATCGCTATACGAGAATAATTCCCCATCTGGCGATATGGCCACCGACACGTCGGAATTATAGTCTATTATCGCCAACTGCACCTCGTCTAGCTCCGTTCTCTCCAAAGCCGGCTCGTACAGCTGTAACAAATAGGATCCGTTTACCGGCTGCATCTCGTTCTGCAGCATATAGCAATCACCCACATCTAATTGGGTCCTATCTGGTTTTGTCGATTGCGGTAAAATGTTGTTCTCCTCTACGAATCTCTCACCATTCCAGTAATAGACAAATGGACACCCCTCCTTTAACGTGCATACGTTGTGGACGAGGACTCCATTTGCGAAATAATTGTGATTGCCGCTGACCTCGAAATTATACACGGTCGTCAGATCGTATATGGCCGAGATGCTCGTTATTGTCTCCTCGCCATCAATTGTCATCATCACATTGCCGACGCTCAAATCGCCTGCATCCAGCAATCCTTCTGTCGTGTAGACGGGATGGTTCTCGGTTATTTTCAAGCGGTCATTTATAAACAGGTACCCATCGTAATCGCTGTGGAACGTCGTGTAATACACCGTGTTGGGCTCTATCGCGCATGTCTGTTCGTTATAGCTGAGTACGATTTCCCCTTCCTGGATATCCTCCACTGGGATGCTTCCCTCAGGAGTTAATACCATTGTCCCCGCTGCAAGGCATCCACCGCCTCCACCGCCTCCGCCGCCACCGTCGCTGGGTCTACTCTGAAGATAGAAATTGCATGTGGCACCGCCACTGGGAGGTACATAGATTGGTTGAGACTGCTTCGAATAATAACCTGTTGCCGATGCTGTAAATGTATAATAATAGCCCGAAAGTACAGACATACTCCAGGCTCCTTGACCATTGGTCTGGACATAAGATAAGATTGTATTGTCATCTGCATTTCCCAATATAGAATTTTCATCGCCCACATTCATCGGAGTGGCAGAAATAAGCGTAACTCCAGCTCCGCTAATTGGGTCGCCAGCAGTTGTCTTGACATACCCCCCAACATTACCTGTAGGAGGAGCGGCAATATTTACATTGAATGCAATGCTAGTGCTCCATACTCCAAAATTGCCAGCATTATCGCTTTGCGCACGTACCTTCCATGTGTGCGCGCCACTATTTAATGAAACACTTTTTGAGTTCGTCGTTGGGTAATATGTGTTAGTGTCCACATTCAATTCATAGATGTTTCCTTTTATTCCACTCAAATCTGTAATTGTATTCCAGCTGAAGGTGATTGGGGATGGGGAGCCAGTCACCGTCTGCGTCGTGGTAGGCGATAATGTTGTCGGTTTTACAGGCGAGGTCCAGTCCATTCCCCCAGAAGCATCTGCAGATGATGGTGAATCCTCAACGTTTCCTGCATAGTCAGTGGCAATAGAGTAGAATTCAAAGAGCCCCTGATTGACCGTAGCAACATTCCAGGACCATGGTGAATTAAAATCAGTACCAAACATTGTCCAAGGGCTGAAGACATACCCGCTGGCATTAGATGCTTTATATCGATACCAAAGCGCTACATCTTTAACATTATTACTTATATCGTCAGATGCTAAAGCAGTAACGGTAATTGGAGATAATTTATTCCAATAGGGGGCAACGACAGAAACGGTGCTACTTGGCGTTGTACAGTCAATTATTACTTTCACGATTGTTGAGCTGGTATCATCCATCATGTCATCATCTACAATGGCCCTTATATCCAAAGTACCTATAGGCAATTCAGAGCCATAAAAATAAAACGAGGAATAATAACCAGAAATTATTGAGCCAACATCAAATGTGTGGAATTGCACCCAATCGGAAGAACCATCATTTGCATATTGCAATCTTACTCTTAAATAATTTAAATCTTCAAGGTCAACCTCGTTTAACTGCATCGAGCAATAGATTGGGCCATTACTAAAAATGTATTGCCCATTAGCTGCCGTGGATGTGATTTGGAAGTTTGATATCTGGGGAGCTGTTTCAGGAAGTGGATAAAAACCACTTTCTACCTTGATTCCATGCGAGTAAAATATTGCTTTTAGATTATGAACGACCGCTAGAGAATTTCTTTGTTCCCCAGTTACTCCACCATAAGAAAGCCATCCTTCCCAAAATTCCTTAATAGTTTCAGGTTTCGCATAATAGATGACGTCGAATATTTCATCAAATCCCATTTGAAGATTATCTTCATAGGTCGCCATTATAACTCCATCGGTTGGATATGTATCATCCCGGTTTATTATATCAACTCCATCAGATTGTGCTGTACTTGGTTGCCCCCACACTTGCTGGTCAATTGCTGTTGAATCATCAAAAATATCCCATAGGACACTAGCAATAGATCCTTCAATAATATTGCCATCAAAATCATCTGAAGGTATACCAGTTTGCCATGAGTTATCCAAATATTTTTCCCAATGATTTGACTCAATATTATTTTGTAATTCAATTCCATTTATTTGGCTTTTCTGCATATTAGTCATTGTTGCATCATTTGCTATACAACAAGGCAGAAATTCAGCCCATCCTTCGTTAAATGCAAATACTTCATCAGTTTCATAATACACATCGTGTGTCTGGGGCGCCTTCCATGGGTATGAGCCAGCAATATTCATTATCGCGTGACTATACTCATGCATTATTGCATACCTACTTTCTGCATCAAAGTCTGCTATGTCTATTGTGTCGCTAATCGGTGAATACCTAGATTGATCACCGCCGAGACTGACACTTACGCTACCTCGTGTCCATCCACCTGTAACGATACTAGTCGTCTTTTGTTTAATCCAATCCCGCACATCATATATTGTATCAAGAGCCACTGGCCATTTAGGCCCTTCCGATTGCGTGGTATCTATATTAAAATCAATGCTCAATTTTGTGATGCCTGGATTAACTAAATGATCTGAACTTTCAATACAGTATGGCATACTCCAGGGGTCTCGTACAAATGCGACATCAGGTATATTCGCCCATACCCACACCTCAATATGTGTTGGTAACTCGAGAGTTAATTCTGTTGAATATCTTCCATCAATGTCTGCATGATCAACAGCAATGGAATTCCATGATGGCTCACCAGCCCATGTTCCCAATTCGAAAATTTGAATCTCCACAAAGGGTAATGCCTTTACTATATTTGGATTTAAAGTACCCGAATAGTACTGGCATTTAATCGAACCTGAGATTTCAACAATTGAACTTGATGTGGAATCTTCTAAATACTCTCTAGCCATGACTCGGGTAGGTAAAGTAAAAATAGTAAAGAAAAGACATAAAGCCACTATCATGATTAGCCATTTGGTTAAGTTACGAAATTGAAAAACAATCATTTTATCTCACCCCATTTTTCTTACGCTGGTTAATTCTCCCATGCCCAATTCAATGAACCTCACCTGGTCTAATCCACCGTTTAAATCTCCTTCAAATATTAGATAAAACCGTATCCACCCAGTGTCATTCAATGCTTCGCTCATTTTATATGCCGTGTCACCTTTGAAATAGAACGTATCATTGATAGAAATATATCCATTGTTGTCGCTATCCGCGAATGATACGTCGCCCTGAGAATTATTAACAATTGGTAAAATTAAGCCCGATGCAATATTATACGGTGATGAGAGATTCTTATAAATGCTCTCTAACCCACCCGAAAGATAACCGTCATGCATGACTAGAAAACCAAGCTCATCGAAATCAAGCCATTCAAGAGTATTTATCACACTCTGATTCTCAATGAACCCGACCGTGGTAATAAAATATTGGTCAACATGGTCAATATCAAGTGCAACTTCTGGACTATGCGTTATGCCAGGATTATTGTAATTTTTATATTGAATGGCTATTCCCGTACATGCAATTAATACAACAACGAGAACTAACCCAACAATAATCTTGAATCTCCTTCCAGAATGTATTCTGTCATCTGTAAGCACCATATATTCACCATACTCATCATATTATTTCTCCAATATAAAAGTATGGTTGTATCTTTATATCTGCAATAATAAATACTCATTCTTCAATATATACGAAAAGAATTGGTTAATAACTATTATTCTCCATTAACCTTAGATGTATTAAAATACTCAAAATAACATACATGATATCGATGACTCGTCAGATATTGATATTTTATATTATGACCGTTTCAATCGCTTTTATTCTACCAATCCCTAATTCTAATGTTAGCACCTGGGGCAACGGCGGCTACACGACCGACATCGACGTTCCAATCCATCGGCACCCACGACGAGAGTGCAAACAAAGCTCTCACTGTCCACAATGAGGCTAACCTCTGGCTGCCTTGAACCGCCGAATGGGCTATATCCATGAGCTATGCATTCGGCTTAGTTCAAATCCAATCGTAAATTTACATTGTGGATTTGAACCACTTCTTCTTCGCGCCGCACTTCGGGCACCGGAAGTCCTCCGGGACCTTGTCCCAGGGAGTTCCAGGCGGGATGCCTCCCTCTGGATAACCCTGAGACTCGTCGTACACCCAGCCGCAGATGGTGCACGCCTGCCTCGGCACGGCATCACCTGAAGTTCTTGCGCCTTACGAGCAGGAAGCCTACGACGAACACGATGATTCCCAGCGCGACCGTGAGAGCAAGAGCCCAGTTGGTGCCATCGTCCTTCGTGTAGAACGTGTAGGAGACCGTCAGGTCGTCGTTGGAGCCGAACATGCCGTCGCCGTCCACGTCGAAGGTGTATATCGCCTCGTGCGCGCCCTCGCGCGGATCCTTGGCGTACCATGCCGAGCTGACGTTGACCGTCGAGCCCGCGGACAGGAGTTCGAGCGTGCTGTTGTCCGTCTCCTCGCCGTCCACGTAGACCTTGTACGGTATCGCGCTCAGGTCGGTCGTCGTGGGGTTCCTGACCTGGCACAGCAGAGCCACCGGCCTCACGACCTCAA
>DAIRED010000041.1:0-11538 GCA_036795795.1 Thermoplasmatota archaeon
ACGGAATACCTCCACGACAGCTCGGTGCCCTTCGCGACAGTCTCTGGCAGGGTCATCCAATGGCACTTCGATGTGATTCCCCAGGGCTCGGTATCCTGGACGATGACCTGCCGAGCGCTGGATTCCGTGGCTAACGGGACCGTTCTATCAAACCACTTCACCGTGGAATACGGAGACGAGGCGGGGCGGCGCTTCCCCGCTGTTTCCTCAAACGCAGTCAACGTGACCGCCGTCACCGAGGAAATCGCGAACATCCCCCCGAGTATCGACGGCGTGCCAGACCTGTATGTCCATTACGATTGGGATTACAGGTTCGACCTGTCGTATTACATCGCCGACCCCGACGACGAGCCAGGGAATCTGACCCTGCACCTCTCCGACGCGGTCAACGCGAGGGGGGACCCGGAGGACAACCTCGGAATGGTTTTAAATTACAGCTTCGACCAGCTGGGCATGTCGCTGGAATTGAACATCACGGTCTCCGACGGCTTCGGCTCCGACTGGGATTCCATCGTCGTCCACGTGACGGACGATTTCCCCCCCGAGCTGCTGATGCCGCCGCCGGACATCGCCCAGCCGGAGGACACAATCACCTACCCGTACAACATCATGGACTACTTCTTCGACAGGGACAACGACACGCTGTACTACGCGGAGGATTGGGTCCACGTCAACGTTACGGTTCTCGACGGCAACCACACGGTCTACGTTGAGCCCGAGCTCAACTGGTTCGGCGTCGAGCGCGTCAAATACCGGGCGAACGACCCGACGGGCGCCATCGTCGAGATTGTCATCAACGTCACAATCGCGGCTGTGAACGACCGGCCGGCCATCGAGGCCATCCCTGACCAATCCGGAAAAGCGGGAAAGTCCTGGTCGATAGACCTAACGCCATATGTGAGCGACGTGGACAACCAGCTAGCAGAGTTGACAGCTACGACGGACCACGAATCAGCCGTCGCCAACGGCCTCTACGTAACGTTCAGGTTCCCGAAGGCTACTCCCGGAGAGATAGTGACGATAACCGTATCCGACGGTGCGGGTCAATCTTACCGCCAGGTGAACGTCACGGTCGAGGCCAGCGGCGCACTCGACCCCGTCTGCCTCGTCTCGGCGCCTATCATAGTCATCGCGGTGGGCGCCCTCATAGCGCTTCTGGTGTACCGCCGCCGCAACAGGCCGGACATCGAGAACATCTTCGTGATATACAAGGACGGCGCGCTGCTAGCTCATGCGATGAAGAAGGAGCTGCCGAACTTCGACAAAGACATCTTCACCAGCATGCTCCAGGCGATAACCGACTTCGTCAAGGACTCGTTCCAGGACGGGAAGGTGTGGACCCTCGACAAGCTCGAGTTCGGCGGGCGCAAGATATTCATCGCCCGGAGCGCGACCGGCAACCTCAGCCTCGCGGTCGTCTACGTCGGCGGCAATGTCGGCCTCAAGAAGGTTACCGACGCGCTTCTGGCCGACATCGAGTCCTCGCACGGAGAACTCCTGGCCCACTGGGACGGCAACCTGACGAAGATGGCTGGGATACAGACCATATTGTCGAAGGTCTTCGAAGAGAACTGATGACGAGATTCCCCAGGCTCACTTGCCGCCCTTTCCGTTGATGTGGTTGGCGACCGTGGCCTTGACGTTCTTCGACGTGGGGATGTCGTAATACCTTTTCAACATCGCCGCGAGGGTGGCCGGATCCTTGCTTTCGCAGCCCAGCTTGCCGATGAGGTTTCGCATATCCTCCTTGAAGTTCCAGGGGAAGATGAACCAGCGCCAGTTCTCCTTCTTCACCTCGATGCCGTAGAAATCCGGGACGGTCTTCGAGTGGTTGATGTGCAGCAGGGTGGCGCACTTCACATCGGCCGGTCCCTTTGCCTTGACGTGGTCTATGGAAAGCCTCAGGCTGTCCCCGGTGTCGGTGATATCGTCCACGAGGAGGACCTTCTTTCCCCTGACGTCGACTTCCAGTTCCTGAACAATCTTGGCCTTGTTGTCGGTCTGCGCCGTTATGCCCCAGTGCTCGACCTTGATGGAGAACAGATTTTTACACACGAGCTGGTCGCAGAGAATCCTCGCTGGCACCCAGCCGCCGCGCGTCAGGCCGACGACGACGTCCGGCGCGTATCCCGACTTCTCCATCTTGGCCGCGACCATGTTGGCCCAGTGGTCAATCTCGCTCCAGGTCACGACCTTGCACTTGATTTCATCTGGCATCTGAACGCGCTCCGAGGTCGGTTAATGGCGCGGATGGATATAATCCTAATCGTGGCCCCTCGCCGTCCCCTCCGGCAGGACTTCGCAAATTCACGCCTTGTCCAGCAGGTCGTATATCTTGCGCGCGACCTCGTCCGGCGAACGGTCGACGTCGTGCTCCCAGAAGCGCAGGACCTTCCAACCGGCGTCTGCAAGACGGTGGGTCTGCTGCTCCAGGTGCGCGGAGCACTTGGTTGGATCTGGACCGAACGGATGGTTGCCGTCCCGGCCGCCGCCGAAGGGCGGGTTGTACGGCTCGTCCTTGTCTGTTTCAATCATCCCGAGGTAATGCTCCGGGCATCCACAGCCGTCGGCGCCCGGGGCCACGAAGACCGCGAGCCTCTGCTCGGCGAAAGCGATGGGAACCTTTACTCCGACGACGAGCCAGTCCTGCTCGTACTTGACGCCCTGCCGGTCGAGCTCGTCGGCGAGGATTCGAAGGAACGGGTTGGCGGTCATCCTGCCATCCATGCGCGGGGGAGTAGAAAAGGATTACTTGCGCCTTCGACGATTGACCGACGCCTTAGCTTTCCGAGCGGGGGCGATTCGGAACCCGCACGCCTTGAGCTGCGCCAGCTGCTCGTCCGGGCTCGAGTGCCATTGGCCCCACTTGCGCGAGATGTGCTCGGTCCAGGTGTAGTCGTCGTAGGTGAAGGTATCCTTGCGCTTCTTGTCCTGGATTGGAATCTTGGCCTTGAGCTTTCGGTAGTAGCCGACGCGGGGGTAATACTTGTCCATCGACTTCATGGCGGCCTTTACGCGCTTTGGCTCCAGCTTCGGGTACTGTCCCTCGAAAAGCACGTAGTCGAGCGGATACCTCGGGCGGACCGGGGGATTTTCATCAGGATACCCCATCGCCAGCATCACGAACGGGAAGACGCCGTCCGGCAGCTTGAGGTTCTTCTTCAGGGTCTTGGCAATCATCAGCGCGTGCCCGATGTAGCAGCTCCCGAGCCCGAGGCTCTCGGCCGCGATGACCATGTTCTCCGCCATGTAGCTGGCGTCCTGGAGCGCGAATAGGAGCATCGTCAGGTCGTTTGTCTTGCGCATCCAGCCTCGCTCGTGCATGAAAAGCTCGACTCGGTGGATGTCGGCGCAGACGACGAACATCAACGGGGCGTTGAAGGCGTTGCGCTTTCGATCGCGGAGCAACACGACGCTGCACGCTTGGGATGCGAACGGGGCTTGCATGCCGGCGCGGACGACGGTGTCGACCACCGCTTTCGGAGGGACGTCTGGCTTGTAATTGCGGATGGACTTCCGGGACATCAGGAGGTCTATCGTTTTGTTTTTAATCATGCATTCACCGGTGGCGCTACGGACATTTCACCGCCTCGACTACGATGGAGTGCGGGATCCTCAGGTTGCCCTCGAAGTACGCCGGATGTTCCCGAAGGCCTTTCTTGGTTGGCCTTGGCTCGTCGAGCCGCGAGATGCAAAGCCCAGCATCGTGGAGGGCTTTCGCGTATTCGGTCAAAGTCCTGTGGAAAGAAGTCGTCTTGAAGTGGCTCATCAACCGCTCCATCTTCCATTCGACGACGTCTGGCTCATCGTCGAAGTAGACGTCGATGGAATAATATGCGGGTTTCTCGCCCCGGGCGGCGGCACGTTCGATTTCCGAGCACCATTGTTTTATCTGGCTTCCATACACCCAGCCGCCGATTTTCCTGCCGCGCACCACCCGCGCTTCGAAACAAGGATGCGTTATGGCAAAGACGAAGCGCCCGTCCTTCTTAAGCACTCTGGCGACTTCGCGAATGGCTCCTTCATAATCCTCGATGTCCATCAGCGCCATGAACGAGGCGGCGGCGTCGAAGGATGCACTCTTGAGCGCGCACAAATCGGCAGCATCGGAATGAAAATATTCGATATCCAACCGCTCCTTCTTCTCCGCGGTTATCGCAAGTTTGATCATTTTCTTCGAGAAATCAATGCCGGTGACGCGCGCCCCTTTTCCCGCCATCATACGAGTATTGTATCCTTCCCCACAGCAGAGGTCAAGCACCTTTTTCCCCTTGAGGTTTCCCAGCATCTGGAACATGGCTGGATTGTTGAGTTCTTCCCTCGTCCAATCCTTGCCCTTGCGGACGAAATCCGCCCATGATTCGGAGGCGTCGTCCCACTGGCTCATGATGCTATTTCCGCTTGCTCGTCTGCGCGCCATTGGACGCGAATCGTTTAATGGATTATTAACCTAACCTGTCAGGGTCACACGTTTACCGATGTACCATCGCTACTTCGACATCCAAATCCAGGGATTCCTGTTGAACTTGACTTCGAAACCCATCGATTTGTAGAACGTCTGGCCGGAGCCGACATAGGCGAGGGTGGCACCCATTTCGCCGCAGCGACGGATGCCCTCCATCACGACGGTCTTGCCCAAACCCATCATGCGGTATTCGGGGTCCGTCGCGACCGGCTCGATGTATGCGACCTTGTGGACGGGCTCCATCCAGATTCCTCCGTAAGACACGTAATTTCCGTCTGGTGCGACCGCGACGATGTTCAGGTCCCTCCTGAAGTTCGGCGCGGTCTGCATCAGCCTCCTGCAGTCCGGACCGTTCGTACCTTCCGATGGGGGCTCGCCAGTGTTGTTGAAGCCCCGGTGCATTATGCTGTGGACCTTGTGAATGTCGTTCTCGTCGGCGAGGCTCTGGATGCGATATCCCGCTGGCGATTCAATCGGTGGGAATGGATTCGGTATCGGCATCGTCGATTGCGCGTCGGCGTTCTGCGTGTCCTCGCGGAACCCGCGCTCGGAAGCCAGCGCCTCCATCTCCGCATCGAAGTCGTTTATCCAGGCAATCAGGCGCCTGCGGTTCCCGACGGGCCGAGTGAGGGTCTTCAAGGCGTAGTCCAGCATCTCACCCTTCAGCTCCAGATGGTCTGGATGGAACTGGAAGAACGCGTGCCCCAAGTCTCCCTCGTAGTTGACGACGCCGACGATTTCGCCCCGGTCCTCCCAGACGCCAATCTTGTGCAGGCTCGCCGAATCAAGAACAGGGTGGAAGTGCATGTACTCCCAGCGGGGTTCGAGCCAGTTCCCCTGCGGGACGGCGTACGTGTCGACTAGGAACTTGCCCACGCGCTCGAAGTCGCGCTTCCGGTCGTACGGTCTCGATTGAATGCTCATATTTCATGACCTCTGTGCAGCCTCCCGCAGGAGGTTCGGTCGAGCGAGCAGGAGAGGGCGAACCTTTTGGGTTACCATACACCTTTTCCGCGAGCCCGAGCCAGCGCAGCGCGACTGGAAAAGGGGTGGGCTTACTTCCCCTTCTTCAGCTCCTCGACGAACTTCGGGATGAACTCGTGCAGGTCCGCGACGATGCCGACGTCGGCGACGCCGAATATCTGCGCGTTCGGGTCCTTGTTCACCGCGACGATGAAGCCAGCGTTGGACATGCCGGCGCGGTGCTGGATGGAGCCTGAGATACCGCAGGCGATGTAAAGTTTCGGACGCACGGTCTTCCCTGTCTGGCCGACCTGGTGGTCCTTGGATATCCAGCCCTTCTCGACCGCCACGCGCGAGCCTCCGACCTCCCCGCCGAGGGCGTCCGCGAGCTTCTGGATGGTCTTGAATCCGTCCTTGCCACCCACGCCGCGCCCGCCGGAGACGATTATCTTGGCGTCCTCGAGGTTCGCCACCTTGCGGACCTCCTTGACGACCTCCAGGACCTTCGTTTTCAAGTCGTCGGGCTTGAGCTCGACCTTGAATGTTTCGGTAGTGCCTTTGCGAGCCGGGTCCGAGTCCAGCTCCTTCATTATGCCAGGCCGAACGGTGGACATCTGCGGCCTGTGGTTCTGGCACCAGATGGTTGCCATGACGTTGCCGCCGAATGCCGGACGGGTCTGCTGGAGGAGCTTCTTCTCCTTCTCGACCGTCAGCTCGGTGCAGTCGGCCGTGAGGCCGGTCCCGAGCCGCCTGGCAATCCTCGGAGCGAGGTCCCTGCCGACGTGCGTCGCTCCATAGAGGACGACCTCGGGCTTGACCTTGACTATGAGCGTGACCATCGCCTTCGTGTACGCGGTCGTCGTGTACTTCTCGAGCTGGGCGTCGTCGATGACGTAGACCTTGTCAGCGCCGCGCGCTATCAAGTCCTTCGCGAGCCCTTCGACCTTGTGCCCCAGGAGCGCCGCAGAGACGTCGCAGCCCAGCTCGGCAGCGAGACCGCGAGCCCTTCCCAGCAGTTCGATGGCGACCTTCTTAAGCATCCCATCGCGCTGCTCGGCGAAGACCATAATCCCTTTGTATTGGGTGATGTCCATCTTGCTGCCAGAGTCCTTCAGGAGTTCGATGGCATCCGTCGGGCAGGAGCCGACGCAGGCGCCGCACTCGGTGCAGTTCTCCTTGAACCTCGCCTTCTTGTCGACCACTTCGACCGCGTCGTAGGGGCAGGCCCTGATGCACTTGCCGCATCCGATGCACTTTTCCTCGATGATTTTGATTGCCATGTTTTTCACCTCACTGGACGATGTTCTTCTCCTTGAGGGTGGCTCTCAGCTTCCCCGCCAGCTCCTCCGTCTTTCCCGTCAGCACGACGCCCTTGCCCTTTGGCTCGGGCGCGAACGAGCGCCAGACAGACGTGGGCGAGCCGTTCATCCCTATCTGCATCGGGTCCGCGCCGATGTCCTTCGCGGTCCATATCTTCGCCTTCTTCTCCCTGTGGGCCTCGACGATTCCGCGTATCGAGGGGTAGCGGGGCTTGTTCAGGTCCGCGATACACGTGAGCAGAACTGGCGTCTTGGTCTCGATGCGCTCGAACCCGTCCTCCAGCGCCCGCTCCGCGACGACCTTCTTGCCGTCGATTTCCACCTTCTTGACGTAGGTTATCTGGGGGATTCCCAGGTACTCGGCCATCTGAGGGCCAATCTGGGCCGTGTCGCCGTCGATGGCCTCGCGCCCGCAGAATACGATGTCGTACTTCCCGACCTTCTTCACCGCGGTCGCCAGGGTGTAAGATGTCGCGAGGGTGTCCGCGCCTGCGAACGCCCTGTCGCTCAGGAGAATCGTCTCGTCGACGCCCATCGCCGAAACCTCCCTCAGCGCGTCTTCAGCCTGCGGGGGGCCCATCGTTATCGCCGTGACCTTGCCGCCGTGCTTCTCTCGGACGCGTAGCGCTTCCTCGACTGCGTGCTTGTCGTCGGGGTTGACTATGCTGGGCACTCCCTCGCGTATCAGCGTGCCAGTCTTCGGGTCTATCTTCACGTCGGTCGTGTCCGGAACCTGCTTTATGCAAACGACTATTTCCATTCTCTCACCTCACTTCAGAAGGTCCCCGGAGATGACCATGCGCTGGACCTCCGACGTCCCCTCGTATATCTCGGTTATCTTCGCGTCCCTGTAATAGCGCTCGAGCGGATAATCCTTGGTGTATCCGTAGCCGCCGTGTATCTGGATTGCGTTTCTCGTCACTCGAACTGCGACGTCCGACGCGTAGAGCTTGGCCATCGCCGCCGAGACCGTGTACTTGCGCCCCTGCGCCTTGTCCGCCGCCGCCTTGTAGACGAGCATCCGCGCCGCGTCTATGTCCGTCGCCATCTCCGCCAGGAACCACTGTATCGCCTGGAACTTGGCGATGGGCTTTCCGAACTGCTCGCGCTCCTTGGCGTATTTGAGCGACGCCTCGAAGGCGGCCTGGGCGATTCCGAGCGCCTGCGCGGCGATGCCGATGCGCCCCCCGTCGAGCGTGGCCATCGCGATTTTGAATCCGTCGCCCTCCTTGCCGAGCATGTTAGCCGCTGGAACGGCCATCTTTTCGAAGACCAGCTCTGCCTGGATGGAGCCCCTGATGCCCATCTTCTTCTCGATGGAGCCGACGATGTAACCGTTGAATGTGTCCTCGACGATGAAGGCTGAGATGCCCTTCAGCCCCTTCGCTTTGTCCGTCATCGCGAAGATTATCGCCACCTGGTTCTTGCTGCCGTTGGTGATGAATACCTTGGAGCCGGTGATGATGTAATTGTCCCCCTCCTTGACGGCCACGGTCGCCTGCGAGGCGGCGTCGGTTCCCGCGCCTGGCTCGGTGAGCCCGAACGCACCGAGCTTCTTCCCCGAAGCCAGGTCGACGAGGTACTTCTTCTTCTGCTCCTCCGTGCCGAACTTGAGGAGGGGCCAGCAGACGAGGGAGTTGTTTACCGACATGGTGACGCCGTGGGAGGCGCAGACCCTGGAGATTTCCTCGATGGATACCGCGTAGCTGACGTCGTCCATCCCTCCGCCGCCGAGCTCCCTCGGGACGGTCATCCCCATCAGACCGAGCTCCCCCATCTTCTTAACCGTAGCCGCGGGGAACTCGCAGGTCTCGTCTATCTCTGCGGCAATCGGGGCCAGCTCCTTGTCTGCGAACTCGCGAACCATCTTCCTGACAGCTTCCTGCTCCTTGTTTAGGCTGAAATCCATGAGTGGCCCTCCGCTTTGTGCTGGAAATGGGGATTTATTAGATAAATCTATTGACGCCCCCTGCCTGGTGCCGCCGCCGGCGCGGAGCCGAGCCGGAAACGTTATTATACATTCCCGCGTATCGGTGGATTGGCATGTGCGCGCAGGCGAAGAAGCCGGAGGCCGAAGAGGCGCCAGCGGAAGTTTCCGAGGGGCAGCAGCCCGCGGACCGGCGCAAGATGGTCATAGACTCCATCGTCGAGGGCCGGAAGATGGAGGCGTACGCCGAGCACCGCACGAAGGAGATGCACGCATGCTGGATGTGCGGCGCGATATGCTACCGCAAGAAGGCGGCGAAGAACATCGGAGGCCGCTGGATATGCATCGACTGCCTCAAGCAGCTCAAGGAATCGCTCGACACCCTCTCGCAGTGGGAGGAGTCCATCGCGCTGCAGCGGGACATCTCGAGGCAGCTCGACGACCTCAAGCAGTGATTTTGCCACGCCCTTCCGAGACTGTTGGCGCAAGTGTCAATAACTGCGGCTGGCAACGTTTTAAATATTGGTACGCGCTTTTACGCCGTGCATGTCCTTGATAGGTTCTCCATACCCTCAATCTGAAATTTTTGAGCAGATGGTGGCCGGGGCGAAGAACGTCCTGACCAACGTCCTGTCCGTCAAGCCGGGGGAGAACGTCTTGGTGGTTCTGGACGACTCCAAAAAGCGCATAGGCAAGGCGTTTTCCGATGGAGCGACCGCGCTGGGCGCGAGCGTCGACATCTACTCCCTTTCCAACCACCAGAGGCCGATGGCTGAGATTCCAGTCGAGCTCCGGAGCATGCTCAAGGACTACAAGGTCATCATCAACACGTTCTACTCTGACGCCCAGGAAACCCCGTTCCGGGTCAAGCTGCTGTACGAGGAGATAGCAAACAACGCCCGCGTGGGTCATGCCCCGGGAATAACCGAGGACATGATGAACAAGGGGCCGATGAACGTCGACTACAAGACTGTTGTCGACCTGACCGAGAAGGCGCTGGCTGCATTCAAGGACGCCACGCTCGTCCACATAACCACGAAGGCGGGCACGGACCTGACCATCGACATCACCGACAGGCACTTCGAGACGGACGTCAGGATTAACTGCGGGTCGTTCGGCAACCTCCCAGCGGGGGAGATATGGTGCGGGCCGATAGAGACCAGCGCGAACGGCGTGCTAGTCTGCGACGGGACGATAGGCGACATCGGCCATGTGAAGAAGCCCATAAAGATGACGCTGAAAGATGGGCGCGTGGTCAAGCTGGAATGCGAGGACGCGGAGTTCGCCGAGAAGGTCCGCAAGCTTCTCACAATCGACGCGATGGCGGACGTCATCGGCGAGCTGGGAATCGGGACGAATCCTGGCGCTCGCCTCACCGGCAACATGCTCGAGGACGAGAAGGCGGGCGGCACGTCGCACATCGCCTTCGGCAACAACATCGACATGCCCGGCGGCCAGAACAACTCCGACACGCACAGGGACTTCCTTTTCCACAAACCCACGTTCGAGGTCGTTCGCAAGGACGGCACGAAGAGGGTCGTCATGAGGGACGGCGTCATCCAGACGAAATGATTTTGATGCTGGCACTTGATATCTCATAATGCTCATTGGTACGTTCAAGCCAGCTTCGCGCCGCACTTCCGGCAGATGCGCAGCCCTTTCTTTGTGTCTCGCTGCGCTGGCAGAGCCCTCCCAAAGAAAGCTCTGGGTGGAAAGAAAATCGGGCTCTGCCTGCTCGCTCGACCGAAAACGACCGGCGGACTTGGATGCACGTCCCAGATTATGCGGCAATTAAAGATGTGGACTATGATAATTTTGTTCCGCACTTTCTACAGAACACGTCGCCCTTATCCAGTTCGGCGCCGCAACCCGGGCAGGCGAGCTGGAATTCCAGCTTCGCGCCGCACTTCCGGCAAAAGGCGTCGTCGAGGGTGACAACTGCCGAGCATTCAGGACAAGCCAGCGCGGTGGAGTCCTGCGAAAGTGAATCTTGTTCGGAGCGGGCTCTGGCCGCTTTTGGTTGGGGGTTCTCCTCCCTCCAACGCCCCACGCCTTCGGAGACAGGCGCTCCGATGTCCGTGACCGCCGGTCCTCCCTCGGTGGCGCCCGAGCCTGCCGCCATGCCCTCGGCGAGCTTCTTGGCTTTGAGAGCCAGAGACAGCGCTTTGCCGTATTCCGCGCCCGCGAAGGCGGCGCGTGCCTGCATCAGCGCCTTGTCCGCTGCGGAGACGTCCCGGCCCTTCGAGGTTGCGGAGCGGACGGAACCTTCGGCGGTGGATATCATGAACTTTGACTGCAGGTAGTTCTCGGGGAGCTTCGGCGCTGAGTCCTTCGGGATTTCCTCGGGGGACTGAACAGTATTGTCCCCAGCGCCCGAGTAGAGAGATTCAGCTTCTGATGGCGGCTCCGGTTCTGCGGTGAAATTTCGCGCTGGCCGCGCAAGCGGCTGGACGCAGACCGAGTACTTCTTGGCGTTCATCAGCGAGGTCCTCGCCGCGTTCGCCTTGGCGGTGGCGTATGTCCGGTCTCCCCGGGAGTGAGCCCGCTTCGCTTCCCTAAGCAGCGATTCCGCGTCCGCCGTTTCGACGCCCTGGCCGCGCATGATGGACATTATCTTCTCCGTGCTGACGATTGCGTTGTGTGCGTCGTCGAAGTCATCGTCGCGGGGGAGTGCGTACGCCTTCCGGGTGCCCTTCCTCCGCCTGAGGAGCCAGAGCTCGAAGAATATCACTATGACCATTATGATGAGGAGCGCAACCTGGAGCGCCGTGGAAAGGTCCATTGACTAGCCTCGCGTATTGATTTCCCACTGGGCATAAAATACTTTCTGCGGAGGGCAGACCCGCAACCTACAAACAAATTGG
>DAIRED010000042.1:0-11404 GCA_036795795.1 Thermoplasmatota archaeon
CATCAGGTCCGCGACAAGCATGATATGCCGTATGTCGACCGTCAGGCCCTGCTCTTCCAGGGTCCTGCTGGCCTCGTTGATTATCGATGACCGGGCCGCCTCGACGCCGAGCACGGTGCTTATCTCGACGATGTTGTTCGTGGTCGTGCGCTTCGCGTCAATCTCGGGCATCTCGAGGACCTCGGCCAGGTTCGAGCCCTCCGTGAATATCACGTAGCCGCCCTCGGCCGGGACCTGCTTGATGACGCAGCGCTTTATCCGGTCAATACCCTTTATCTTGCAGTCGCTGACGGTCTCGATGAGCTGCTGGAGCTTCTTGAAGGACGGGTCGTCGCAGCGGACCACGACGGTCTTGCCCTCCTTCTCGACCTCCCCGCGCACGCGCCGGTCTTCCTTCAGCGCCGAGACGATGTCGTCGATGCCGGTGCGCTTGCGCGCCATCTTGTCGTCCTCAGGGCGCACGACTATCTGCATGCTCGTGATGTCCGCCTCGACCGTCGCCACGTCGTTGAGCCTCGTCGCCTCTATCTGGGTTCCGAGCTTCCTGACGGTTGCCTGGTCCGTCTTGATGGAGTCCTTCAGATAAATCGTCATCGTCGGCGTGCTCGGCTCGCGCCTCGCGTCGACTATCTCGATGAGACGGGGCAGACCCAGAGTGACGCTGATTTCGGCGACACCTGCGTAGTGGAAAGTCCTCATCGTCATCTGCGTGCCGGGCTCTCCGATGGACTGGGCCGAGACTATCCCTATCGACTCGTGCGGGTCCATCTTGTGGGACTTGAAGCGCTCGTCGACCGCCTTCAGCACCTTCTTCAGGATGGGACGGGACATACGGGTCTCCATCACGCGCTTGGCAATCTCGCCGATGAGCTTCGGCGGCAATTCGATGCCCATCTCGTCCGCCTCGTCCTGGATGGCCTGCTCCGCCTTGCTCGTCTTCGGTATCTTGTCGGGGATTGTTATCTTCCGCCTGATGCGCTTCTCGACCTTCTTCGAGCCGCGCTCCGGCTTCTCCTTGACCGGCACCGCGGCAAGCTCTCCGTCGCCCTCGATCTTGCGAGCCCCGATGAGCTTCAGAACGCTCTCGGCGTCCTCGGCGGAGATGTAGCGCGTGATGACGTTGAACGGCGTCTTCTTGAGCTTCGGTATGTTGAATCCGCCGTTGGCCAGGGCTTCGGATATCTTGGCGCTTATGCCCCTCTTTATGAGAGCGTTCACGGTGTCCTTGCGCGCCATCACATCTCACCCCCGCCGTTGTCTGGCTCAATCTCATCCTCGGCCGGGCCCTCGACCTCCACCTCGACTTCGGCGTCCTTCTCGATTCCGCCGTAGCCGGCTATCTCCTTGGTGTCGCGCTCTCCGAGCTTGTCCAGGTGCTCCTTGCCCAGGACGTCGGTGATTATCTCGTCCAGGTCGACGGCCTTGCCCTGTATGCTCCTCGTCGGGTCTATGCCGTCGTCGCCGAAACGGAACTGGATGACCGTGCCGTAGGTGTTGCGCACCGAGCCGTCGGACTTGACCTTCAGATCCTCGAGGGCGTTGATGAGCCTGCGCTGCATGTAACCGGAACGGGACGTTCTGACTGCGGTATCGACGAGACCTTCGCGCCCTCCCATGCTGTGGAAGAAATATTCCGTCGGATTGAGGCCGCTCTTGTAGCAGGACTTGACGAACCCCTTCGCGTCCGCGCCCCTGTCCCCCCTCGGGAAGTGGGGGAGCGTGCGCTCCTGGTAGCCCCTGCCGAGGCGCTCGCCTCGGACGGCCTGCTGGCCGATGCAGCCGGCCATCTGGGAGAGGTTCAGCATCGAGCCGCGCGCTCCGCTGCGCGCCATCACGACCGCCGGGTTCTCTAGTCCCAGGTGCTTGCCCGCAATCTTACCAGCGGTGTCACGGGCCCTG
The DNA here is from genome assembly GCA_036795795.1 of Thermoplasmatota archaeon. Classification (GTDB taxonomy): domain Archaea; phylum Thermoplasmatota; class Thermoplasmata; order SG8-5; family DAIRED01; genus DAIRED01. The sequence continues at coordinate 1,900 of DAIRED010000042.1, forward strand.
CCCAGCTCCCTCATCGCCATGACCTCGAGCGTCTCCTCTTCGGAGCGTCCAGGCATCGGCTCGAGCGAGCCGTCGTTGTACTGCTTGACGTAGTCGGAAACGTTGTCTATGGCGGCGGTGAGAGTCTCGCTTATCTCCTTCTTGGCCGTCTCTGGAATGTCCTCGTCCTGTATGCTCGTCGTGAAGCCCATGACCATTATCGCGCCGATGGCGAGCTTCGTTGTCTGCTCCAGGAAGACGCGGGCTGCGCTGGTGCCATAATCGCGCGCGATGCGGTCCAGTATCTTGCCCTTGAAGGCGCCGATTCCCTTCTCGTCTATCGTGCCGCACTCGAGCTTGCCGTTTACGATGCGCACCCAGGCGTCGATGTCGCAGCCGTCCTTCTTGCACTCGTCGCACTTCTGGCATATCGACGATTTGAAGGTCATGTTCAAGCCCTCTGGCATCGTCATCGAGAAGAGCGCCTTCCCGGACCAGCGCAGCTCGCCGTCGCCCTTCTTGGGCTTGGGTATCTCTGAGTCCGGCATCATCGAGAGGATGAGGAGGACCTCGTCCCTCGTGAAGCTGGCCGCGCCGTGCGTCAGCATGAACGCGCCGGTGATGTGGTCGTGGATGGCTCCGATGACCGGGCCGCCGAAGCGGGGCGAGAGGATGTTCTCCTGCACCAGCATCAGTATCCTGGCCTCGGCGATGGCCTCCTGGCCCTGCAGCACGTGGAGGTTCATCTCGTCGCCGTCGAAGTCTGCGTTGTACGGCGGGCAGACGCACAGGTTGAAGCGGAAGGTCTTGTGTGGCATGATGCGGACCTTGTGGGCCATCATCGACATCCTGTGCAGCGTGGGCTGCCTGTTGAAGAGGACGATGTCCCCGTCTACGAGCTGCCTCTCGACTATCTGGCCAATCTCCAGTCCGCCCAAGCCCGTCTCGGGCGAGCCGTTGGCCGTCAGGTCGGCGTTCTTGTCAGTGATTTTAATGCGACGCCCGTCTATCCTCAATACGTAGTTCACGCCGGGCACGTACTTGCCGTCCGGCTGGACCGGGTTCGGCCCGCGCTTGACCAGCACCTTGCAGGCCTCCTGGTTGAACTGCGTGACGCGGATTGGTATCGTCAGCTCCCTGGCGGCCTCGGTCGGTATTCCGACCTCGTTGATGGACAGGTATGGGTCTGGCGAGATGACCGTGCGTGCGGAGAAGTTGACGCGCTTTCCGGACAGGTTCGAACGGAAGCGGCCTTCCTTGCCCTTGAGCCTCTGGACGAGGGTCTTGAGCGGGCGCCCGCTCCTGTGCCTCGCCGGCGGTATCCCGGACGTCTGGTTGTCGAAGTACGTCGTGACGTGGTACTGCAACAGCTCCCACAGGTCCTCGACGATGAGCTGCGGCGCGCCGGTGTCGCGGTTCTCGCGGAGGCGCTGGTTGATGCGCAGGACGTCGACGAGCTTGTGCGTCAGGTCGTCCTCGGACCTGTCGCCAGAGTCGAGCGTTATCGACGGGCGGACGGTGACCGGCGGCACTGGCAGCGCGGTGAGCACCATCCATTCCGGGCGGGCGACTTTGGGGTTGATTCCCAGCACTGGCAGGTCCTCGTCTTTCACGCGCTCCAGGCGCTCGCGCACTTCCTTCGGGGTGAGCTTGTGGCCGTCCTCGCGGAAGGTCGTCGGCTTGTCGAGCGATATCTTCTTCTGCTCCGTCCCGCAGTGTGGGCAGATGGTTCGCAGCGAAGCGTTCTTGGCCGTCTGCTTGGTGAGCAGCTCCATGTCGATGGCGTCGCTGCCGAGCTTCTTGGCCTTGTCGCGCTCGTCCTCCTGCTCCTTTATCTGCTCTCCGGTGAGGAGGATGCGGCCGCACTTGGCGTTCGCGCAGGTGGACTGCAGCACGCGCATGATGTCCTTGACGAAGCCCACGTGGATGACCGGCATCGCCAGGTCGATGTGTCCGAAGTGGCCGGGGCAGTCGTCGACCTTGCCACCGCAGGTCTTGCAGCGCAGGCCGGGCTCGATGACGCCCATGTGCGGGTCCATCAGGCCCATCTCGATGGGGAAGCCGTCGTCGTCGTATGTGTCGGCTGTGATTATCTTTATCGAGGACATCCTGCGGGCCTCGTCCGGCGATATCATCGCGAACTTGATTCCCTGTATCCTCCGGCTGACTCCCTTGACGTTCATTTCAACTCCTCCAGTTGCAGGCGCATGGCCACGCCAAGCGAAAGCAGCTCGTCCATCAGCAGCTTGAACGCGTACGATGTCTGGACCGGGTGGACGTTCGAGTTGTTGCCACAGACCGGGCAGCGGACGGTGCCGCGCCTGTCCATGAAGGCGATGTGGCCGCACTCCTTGTTGCCACAGACGAACTGGGTCGTCCCGTCGGACTCGTCGAGCAGGCGGTCCTTGATGACCATCGCGGCGCCATGTCCGATCAGGCTGTCGCGCTCCATCTCACCGAACCTCAGGCCGCCCTGCCTCGAGCGCCCCTCGGTCGGCTGGCGCGTGAGAATCTGGACGGGTCCGCGGGACCTCACGTGCATCTTGCCTGCGACCATGTGGTGCAGCTTCTGGTAGTATATCACGCCGACGAAGATGTCCGCCTTTATCTTGCGGCCGTTGCGCCCGTCGTACAGGACCTCGCGGCCGTTGTGCTTGAATCCAGATACCTCCAGACCGCGCCGGAGCGCCTCCTCGCGCTCCCCGCTGAACGGCGTGCCGTCTATGAAACGGCCCTCCATCGAGCCGACCTTTCCGCCGATCATTTCGAGAACGTGGGCGACGGTCATGCGGCTCGGGATGGCGTGCGGGTTGATGACCAGGTCAGGGGTCATTCCGTCCGCCGTGAAGGGCATGTTCTCCTGCTTCTCTATGAGGCCGATGACGCCCTTCTGCCCGTGCCTGGATGCGAACTTGTCCCCAAGCTCGGGTATGCGCGGGTCGCGGACCTTGACCTTCACCAGCCGGGAGCCGTTCTCCGTCTCGGTGAGCATCACGCTGTCGACGTAGCCCTCTTCGCCGGGGCGCACGATGACCGATGTCTCGCGGCGCTTCTGGGGCGTGAGGAAGTCGATTTCCTCCTCGAGGAACCTCGGCGGCGAGGTCTTGCCAATCAAGACATCTCCTCCGTTCACGTGAACTTCGGGCGAGATGAGCCCGTCCTCGCTGAGGTTGTTGTAGGACAGGTCAGCGCGCGCACCCCTCACGTCTGGCGAGGGAATCTCGAAGTGGTCCTCCTGGCCTCCTGGGTAGCGGCGCTCCTCGGCCCTGTACGTCCTGAAGAACGTGCTGCGGCCCAGGCCGCGGTCGATGGACGCCTTGTTCATGATGAGCGCGTCTTCCATGTTGTAGCCGTGGTAGGAGATGACGCCGACGACGAAGTTCTGCCCGGCGGGCCTGCGCTGGTAGTGGACGAAGTCCATTATCTTCGTCTGGGTGAGCGGGCGCTGCGGGTAGTGGAGCAGGTGCGAGCGGGTGTCCGGGCGTATGCGGTAGTTCGAGTCGGAGACGCCGAGCGACTGCTTGGCCATCGCCGAACCCATCGTGATGCGCGGGGACGAGTTGTGCTCGGGGTACGGGACCATGCCGGATGCGACGCCGAGGATGAGCAGCGGGTCTATCTCCATGTGCGTGTGGTCCTTGACCAGCAGCTTCTCGGTCTTCATCTCCTTCTCGCAGAACCGGCACTTCAGGACGATATCGTCGTCCGCGGAGCCCATGTTCATCCAGTCCACGTCGGTCGGGGACAGGGGCTTCTTGCATCCGGAGCAGGCGCGGGGCGTCTCGAAGGCGTTGACGGCGATGTAGGAATCCTCTTCCTCTTCCGCGTCTATCCATTCGATGAGCCCTTCCTTGACCAGGTCGGTGACGCGCGTCTTGCCGGCTACGAGGCTGTCGACGTGCTTGCGCGTGAGCGCCAGCCGCGAGTTGCGGACGACCATCAGCGGGCGGCGGAGGCGGCCCTCGTCGCAGTTGATGATGATGTCGTTCATCTTCGTGTCGTAGCGGATGTTTATCTCGTTGGAAATCATCGCGGCGCGGCGCCTCTGGCGTATCTCCTCCGCCAGCTTGACGGGGTCGTCGTGTATGCCGACTAGGTCGCCGTTCACGTAGACGCGCGTGCCGGTTATCTGCTGGCTCTTGACCTCCTTGAGGCCGAGGTCGCCGAGCAGGTGCTTGACCTCCGACTCGTGCGAGCGCTCGCTCACATCGACCAGCAGCGCGCAGTTCTTGACGAGACCGCAGTTCTGCCCTTCCGGGGTTTCATTCGGGCACAGGCGGCCCCACTGGGTCGGGTGCAGGTCGCGAGCCTCGAAGTGAGGCTGGCTGCGCGTGAGCGGAGACGTGACGCGGCGAAGATGGGACATCGCGCTGATGTTGGATGTGCGGTCCAGGAGCTGCGAGACGCCGGTGCGCCCGCCGACCCAGTTGCCGGTCGACAGGGCGTGCAGTATGCGCTGGCTGAGCAGGTCCGGCCTTATGGCGGACTTGATGTTGACGCCCTTCTTCTTGGCGTAGCCGCGCTCGAGCTGGTACTTGAGGTCCTTCATCAGGTTGGTGAAGGAGACGCGGAACAGGTCCTCGATGAGGTCGCCGCTGAGCTTCAGGCGCTTGTTGGCGTAGTGGTCCTTGTCATCCTCGTTGCGCTTTCCGAGCGAGAGCTCGATGACGTTCTTGGCAATCCTGCCGAGGAAGATGGCCTTCTTCAGACGGTCCACCTTGGAATCGCCGAGGTGGGGGAGGAGGGACTTGTCGATTATCGACTCGACCTTCTTCTCCCTGTACTCCTTGGCCTGGCCCGTGGCGAACTTCTTCTCGAGGAAGAGCAGCGCCTGCTCGGTGTTGTTTATTCCGTCCGGCGGGTAGTTCTTGATGCTCTTGCACTCCTCGATGTTCGCATACACGAGGTTGGCCATCTGCGGGTCGGAGACGATTGCATTGTAGATCTGCTCGTCGCTCTCCATCCCGAGGGCGCGCATCAGTATGATGAGCGGTATCTGTCCAGTCGCCGCAGCGATGGAGACCATCAGCACGCCGTCGCGCTTCTTCTCCATGAGCGTCAAGGCGCGGTATCCCTCGCGCTGCGAGAAGACCTTGGCGACCTCCATCCTGGTGCCGTAGCGCTCGTTGAGCTCGACCATGACGCGGTTCGGGGCGAGGTCCTCCAGCGAGATGAGCACGCGCTCGGTTCCGCCGACGATGAAGTATCCGCCGGGGTCGCACGGGTCCTCGCCGAGGCGGGCGAGCTTGTCGTCCTGCGTCATCTTGGCGAGCTTGTCCTCCGGCTCCTTGTCCAGCATGGTGTCTATCGCGCTTTCGTTGAGGTTGCACTTGCGCGAGCGGACCATTATCGGCAGGTCGCCGATGTGAATCATCTCGGGCTCGTTCTCGAAGCCGTCCTCGATGACCGTGCACTCGAGGAAAATCGGGGCCTGGTAGGTGATGTTCCTCAGGCGGGCCTCCATGGGCGTTATCGTGTGCATCGCGCCGTTGGCTTCCTTGACCGACGGGGCCTTGATGTCGATGGTGGCCTTGGACTGGGGCGACACCTCGCCTGTGGCGGGGTTTCGCTTGCGGCCGATGCGTATGTCCACAATCTTGCCCTCTGTGCGGTCCTCGTCCAGCCTGATGACGCCGCGCAGGCTCTCGTTCTTCGATATCCTGACGTTGTCGACGATGAGCTGCATCCTGCTGTTGACGTTCTCTATGGTCGGGAGGAAGTCGTTGAACGATGCTATGTGGTGGTTGACGATGCTCCTCTCCCTGAAGAATCCCTCTACGATTTCTCGCATTTGCGCACCTAACCCTTGACTACGACCCTGTAGCTGACGATCATGCCCGCGACCGGGCTGTCTCGGACTATCCTGATTAGCGACCCGTCGGCGATGTCCTTCATCGTCGCGTCTTCTATGGCCCTGACGCACGGGTCCGCGCGCCGGATCTTGGGAAGCTGATCCTTGCCTATCCCGAACTTCTTAAGCACTTCCTCTACCTCCTTCTCCGTGAGAAGGACGTGGGAAGGAACCAGATCGTGCTCGAGCACGTTGAAATCTTCCATGTCTTCAGCCCCTCTTAGCGATGCTGCCTGAGAATCCTGAACTTCGGTTTTCTGGGTTTTTCGCCATGTTGTCACCCACTCCGCCTCGCACCTCCGCCCTCCGTTCCGGGGAGCGCCGGTGCCCTCGCCCCCATTCCATGCGGGCGTTGGCTGCGGGCCCGCGGGGAATTTCGGAGCGGTGCCCGGAGGCAACGTCATTCGAACCCCGGACATTCTGGTGTCTTACCCGTCTGGGATTCTGTCCCCGGCGGCTAAAAGCCAGACGCTCTTTCTAGGGGGACGTCGTTTCCGGCGCTCCCTACCTAGCTGAGCTACGGGCCCACTGCCTAGCTTCTCGGGTTAAGGCCAACCGACGAGATGCTGGTACTATATAATGGTTTCGGCGGTGGGGGGAGCCAGATTGTTTCCGGTCCGCGGCCTAGCACTTCGAGAACCCGCACGCCGGGCACACCGCGCAGCCCTCCGCGAACTCTATCGGGGCGCCGCACTCCGGGCACTCCGGGCGCAGGCCCCTGTCGGACGGCTTGACGTCGAAGACGACCTTCTCGCCCTTGTTCTTGAGGTGTATCTCCAGTGCCTGGCCGACCGCGTCCGGGCAGGAGAGACAGCGCTCCTTCGAGAGCGGCGCCGGGACCGGGCAGCGGATGCCGCGCAGCTGCTTGATGACCGCCGCGGGGTCTATCCCCGAGCGCAGCGACAGGGATATCAATCTGCCAATCGCCTCGGTTTGGCTCGCGGCGCAGCCGCCGGTCTTGCCCATCCTGGCGAATATCTCGAAGCGCCCGCGCTCGTCCTCGTTTATCGTCACGTAGAGGTAGCCGCAGCCGGTCGTCATGCGCACGGTCGAGCCGGTGGTGACCAGCGGCCTGGCGCGGGGCTTGAGCTTGCCGTTCTCGTCCACGTCGATTTCACCGAGGCTCAGGCGCGTCTGCACGGCCTTGGCCTGGTCCTTCTGCGTGCCAGACGAGAGAACCTGGAGCTCCCTGCTCCCGTCCCTGTAGACTGTGACGCCCTTGCAGCCGGTCTCGTACGCGAGCTTGTAGACCCTGGCCACGTCGGCGACCTTGGCGTCGTTGCACATGTTTACGGTCTTCGACACGGCGTTGTCGGTGTACTTCTGGAACGCCGCCTGCATCTGGATATGCCCCTCTGGGGAGATGTCGTGGGCCGTGAGGAAGAGCTTCCTGACGTCCTCGGGTATCTCCTGGAGCTCCTGGATGTGTCCCGCTTTGGCGACCTTCTCCATCAGCTCCGGGGTGTGGATGCCCCTGCGCCGCACAATCTCCTCGAAGTAGCGGTTCGCGTACGGCAGCTCGCGCCCGTCCATCACGCGCTTCAGGTAGGCGACCGAGAAGTTCGGCTCGACGCCGCTGGAGCAGTCGACAATCATCGAAATCGTACCCGTCGGGGCGATGGTCGTCACGGTGGCGTTGCGGACCTTCTTCCCTTTCCCGAACTTCGACTTCGGGAAGTTGGGGAAGGGGCCCTTCTCCTTGGCCAGCTCCTCGCTCATCCTCCAGCCCTCGTCGTGGACGAACCTCATGACCTTCTCGGCCAGAGCGAGCGCCTTCGGGGATTCGTAGGGGATGCCCATCTGGACGAGCATGTCCGCCCAGCCCATGACCCCGAGGCCAATCTTGCGGTTGCCTAGGGACATGTCGCGTATCTCTGGCAGCGGGTAGTTGTTCATGTCGATGACGTCGTCCAGGAAGCGCACGGAGACGCGCACGACCTCCCTGAGGCGGTTCCAGTCGACGTCGCCGTTCTTGACCATGAGCGAGAGGTTAATCGAGCCCAGGTTGCACGACTCGTACGGCAGGAGAGGCTGCTCGCCGCACTGCGCGGTCACGAGTCCGTTGACGATGATGGAATGGGTCTCCGGTTCGGTTGTGCAGAATACGTCCTCCGTGCCAGCTGGTTCTATCGTCTTTATCTTGGAAACGAAGGGCTCTTTGTTTGAGGCGCGCGCTTTTGAAGAAATCCATTTCGAAGCTTTTCTCGATTTCTCCTTCGTGAGGAACCCGATCTCTTCCATGAACCTGTCGCGGTTGGCCTTGTCTAGAATGAGTTCGTACTGCGCGGCCACGGGATACATCTTGCTTTTCCGTTTCGAATCGGGCAAGGAGCGCAGCCCGGCGTTCCGACGGAGGCGCAGCTTTGACGCAATCCCCTCGTTCAGCAGGATAATCTGCACATCCTGGAGCAGACCTTTCGAGCTGGATGCGAGCCGTATCGAGCAGCTCTTGCTGTTGCTCGATATATTGACCGTGCCATCGGCCGTGAACAGGGCTCTGAGGAACCCGATGACCGCATCGCGCGGGGCCTTCCAGAGACTCGCGGGAACCCTCTTCTCCACGCTCGGTTTCGAATCGAGGCCCAGCGAATCAAGGAAGTAATACAGGGCGGATTTGTAGAAGATCGATACGGTCCCGTTGCGCTCCACGGCGCAGCCTTTGAGACCGGTCCAGGTTTTTATATTCTTCCGGAATTTGCCGATGAGCGCCTTCTTTTCTGCACTGCCGAAGACGAGGCCGATTGTGTAGTTTGGGATGCGCCTGCCAGCGGGAGTTTCGGCGCTAACCCAGCCGTCGCCGACTACCCAGCCCAGAAGCTCGCCCAGCTCCGCCGACCATTTCTTCGGCAGGGCGCATTCGTTGCGGGATGCTCGCCCTCTGAGCTTGTTGTCCGGTGTGAAAGCTGGCAGGGTGCGGTCTCCGTTCCACGCACCCCGGCCGGACTGGATAAGAATGGCATCGCCGGATTTTAAAGCATCGAGCTTGACCGGGCCGCGCGGAGTGAAAAACTTATGGTTCGCCGTCGCCACGACCTCCAGCCCGTGCTCCGTCACCAGCCTGAACACGGGAGCGTTCGTCCGGGTTCTGAACGCCGGAACCGCTGGCTTCAGCGCTGTCCCTGCGGTAAAACTCTGCGAGGCGCCGCCATTCGAGCCCCACGGGTTGCGCAAGAATGGCACGCGCAAATCCGTCGTCACGCGTATGTCCGCTTTTGACCGTTCAAGGTCGCCGAGTGTTGCGGGCCCCAAATGGGTTGCCAGTCTGGTAGAGCCGACAACGCATGGGTTGGTGCTCTCGATTTCCCCGATTGCTGGCGTCGGGTTGTCCCTGTTGATGCGGTCAAGGAAGACGATTCCAGGCTCGCCGTTCTTCCAGGCCATGTCAGAGATTGCGTCGAACACCTCGCGCGCCTTCTTCTTCCCCGCCACCTTCTTGCTGCGCGGGTTGATGAGCTCGTACTCCTCGTCGTTTTCGACCGCCTTCATGAACTCCTCGGTGAGCGCGACGGAGATGTTGAAGTTCGTCAGCTTGGTCGTGTCCTCCTTGCATTTTATGAAGTCCATTATGTCCGGGTGGTCGACGCGCAGGATGCCCATGTTGGCCCCGCGGCGCGTGCCGCCCTGCTTGATGGCCTCGGTCGCGGCGTTGTAGACCCTCATGAAAGATATCGGCCC
>DAIRED010000043.1:0-11359 GCA_036795795.1 Thermoplasmatota archaeon
CCCGCGCTCGCCAGCAGCCGCCCGGTGCGGTCGACGGCCATCGCCTGCTCGAAGGAGACGTGCTCGTGCTCGCTGAAAAGGTCGGGGCGCTCCGCCTCGAAGGCTTTGGAGAAGACCAGGAACGGGCGCATCGAGTCCGCGGCGGCGGAGCCCGCCAGGACCGCCACGCCGCTGTCGCCGGCCGCGCGCACGACCTCGGCGACGAGCCTGGACTTGCCGATGCCCGGCTCGCCGGACGCCAGCACCACGGAGCCCTTCCCGTCGACAGCGCGGTCCAAGGCCTCCATCAGAGTGCCGAACTCCGAAGCCCTGCCGACGATTCCAAAGTCCCTCAAACGCACCCCGCCCCAACATGGCTCGCGCGGGGTAAATACTTTCGGGCGCGCGGGCCGGAGCACTGGGTCTCAGTACTTGTCCAGCAGGTCGGTGACCGTGTCGCTCTTGGGCGCCGGCTTGCCGACGGAGACGAGGGGCATGTCGATGACCTCTAGATTGCGCTCGATGAGGGCCATCTCCTTCCTGTCGAAGGCGTCGGGGCTGACTGGAATTATCATGATGGCCTTGGAGCGCATGACCAGCTCGTTGACGTGCTCGATGAACTTGAGGACCTGGGGGAAGCCGTTGTTCACGACCAGGTATTCCACGCCGTCCAATATCAGCACGGCGTCCTTGGTGCTCTCCACGTACTTCTGCACCTCCGTCGCCAGCGCCCCGATGCTCGTGGGGTTGTGGCTCTCCGGCCCGGGCGTCTGCGAAAGCCAGAGCGTGCGCGCCCCCGCCATCTTGTAGGTCCCCCTGACGCGCTCGGGGTACTGCCGGGTGATGCAGAAGCCGCGCGCCCCGTCGGCCAGCATAAGCTCGAAAAGCATGAACGAGAGCAGCGGCTTGCCCTCCTTGACCAGGTAGCACGTCCCTTCCCGCATCTGGTGAGGCTTGCTCATTTCGCGCGAGGGATTGGCAAGGCCCTTATTATTTTTTCCCACGCCCGCTTGTTAAAATGTCATGCAGGCGGTCTTCGAGCGCCCGCGCCGGCACGTCTGGCAGCGAGACGAGCGTCGTTCGGCCCGCGCCTCCGGCCCCCCCGACCTTGGTCTCCATCAGCCCGAGCGCGTCCAGCTCCTTCATGTAGCCCCAGAACTGCGTGTGCGCCCGCGGCTTCTCGCCGAACTCCTCACACGCCACGGCGTACGACTTCTCGACCTCGCCCGTCGTCGCGTACGTGGCCTTTCGCAGCGAGCGCGCCACGGCCAGAAGAACGAGCGCCTTCGGGCGGTCCAGTAAAGCGAGCTTGTCCTCCGTGACGACCGGGTTCGTCTCGGCCTTCGCGGCGCGGACGTGCTCGGCAACGACGAGCTCGACGCCCTGCTCCTCGGCCAGCATCCCGGCCTTCTCCAAAAGCTCGATGGCGAAGCGCGCGTCCCCCCACTCGGACGCGATGTCGCCGATGAGGGAGAACGCGTCCTCGTCCACGACGCCGGGGTGCATCGCCAGCTCGGCGCGCGAGCGCACGATGTCCGCAAGCTCGTCACACTTGTACTTGCCCAGCTCGACCGCGCTCCCGCGCTTGAAGGTCGACAGCGCTGCCGGGTCCAGCAGGTCGAGGGCCCACTTCTGCGATATCATGATGATGGAGATTCGCCCGCGGGCCACGGCCTTCTCGTCGTCGAATCGCGCCAGGGAGTAGACCAAATCGGAGCCGCTCTTCTTAAGCAGCACGTCGGCCTCGTCCAGTATCACGACCAGATGGGCGCCCGTCCTGTCCAAATCCTTCCGCAGGATGTCCAGCATCTCGGCGGTCGAGAAGCCCCTGTCCGGGAAGTGGGGCTGGAAGTGCTGCACGATGTGGAGCAGCGCGGCCGAGTCGCTCGAGCGCTGGCGGCAGTTCACGAGGACGTAGTCCAGGCCGCGGCCCTTGGAGGCGCAATGGACCTTGAAGTCGGCGCAGAAGCGCTTTGAGAGCGCTGTCTTTCCGCTCCCGACGCTGCCGACGATGAAGGCTCTGGCGCTCGCCCCGTCGAGCACCGGCCGGAAAAGGGTGAAGAGGCGCCGCATCTGCTCGTCCCTGTGGACCAGCTTGTCGGGCACGTAGTCGAACGACAGCTTCGTCGAGTCCTTGATAATGCGGGACTGGTATCCCTCGAACATCGCCCGATGATGCATCTAGGGGGTGAAAAAGGTTTGGTGTCGGAAAATGCCGCGATTTGCCTGGCTCGGAATCGCCCCCGGGCAAAACGCCCCGTCCGTCGCCGTCGGAGGGCCGCGCGGGCGGGCGCTGGACGCAACACTGATATACTATATCACGGAATCTATTTATAACCCCACTTTCTATATTTGCATCCTAGTTAGTGGGCTTCTGCCCGGGGAGGGCATCCGCATGAACGTAATGACAAAGACCAGAAAGGGATACGTCAGCACCTTGACCGTCGACGACCTGACCAGGGCCATCAGGAACTCGATCGACCGCGAGGGAATGAAGGACGAGGAGGCCCGCGCGATGGCGCAGCACGTGCTGAACTTCTTCGGGTACAGCGAGCGCATCATAGACAACATCTTGGAGCCCGAGGACCGCGACGCCTTCTACATGCTCGAGGACTCCGGCTTGCTCACAACCGAGCGCGAGGAGACGACGCTCTACGACGGCCGCGAGTGGCGCATCCACTACTGGCTCTTCCGCAAGGACAAGATTCTCGAGCTCGTCAAGGCCGCCAGGATGAAGGAGCACGCGTTCCTCGAGAACCCCGGCGCCTGCTACGCGGACGTCCCGGACGACATCTGGTCGACCCGCGGGAAGCCCGGCGAAGAGGACGCAGAGGAAGAGAAGTAGGCCCGCGCATCGGACCGTAAATGGCTTATTCCCTCAGCGCATTCGCCGCCAACATGGCCGAGGGGAGCGCATGAACCAGTGGTCGAACCAGTTCCGCAGCATGACGTACATTTTATACATCTCAGCCTCGCTGCCGTTCCTCCTGCTCGCGTTTGTGCTCCTGTGGAGCTACTCGCTGGACTTCAGCAGCCGAGCCATGCAGTTCCTGGCCCTCGCGATACTCATCGTGCCGCTGGACCTCGCGTTCACCTTCCTGTTCCTGAAGAGGCGCATGGTCCCGAAGGGCCCCATCATGGCGCGGACCGTGAACTTCCTGGGAGTCGCCGAGATGGACGCGCTCGTCGAGGAAGTGCTCGCGTCCAACGGGCTGAAATACGAAAAGCTGGCCGACTCCCCGCGGGAGATGTCGTTCCCCAAGACGAACGCCTTCGAGTACAGGCTCGAGGGGACGGACGTCGCCGTCGAGTTCTACCGCATCGAGCGGTACGACGTCGTGATGCTCGGCATACGCTACGGCCAGGAGTCCGCGTTGATTAAGAAGCTGATGGACGGAATCGACGCGAAGATAGGGGAACGGCTGGTGCACTAGGCCTAAATTTTAGGGTTTGAAAAGATTGGTTACTAACCGGTCCGCATAATCACGATAAGGCGAGGACTGAGATGAAGTGAAGTAAGCTCGATAGATTATTTAAGCCGCCGACCATACCGGCGAGCGTGAGCGAAGGAGGGATGAGCATGGCGTCATCGGTTCAAACGCCTGGCAGGAAGCTGACCGCCGAGGAGCTGAAGCTGGTCTTCAGTTTAAACATCGACCCGTGGGTGCGCGCTGTCAAGATATTTGTGGTTGTCGGTTTTATCATCCTGATGGTCGGGATAGTTTTGTACGAAATGCTGATTTACAAATATCTGGACGCCATGCCATACTACGGGGCATTGATACTGATATGCGGTGCGACATTCAGCATGTGTGGCGTGGTGGCTCTGATGATCGGGACGTTCAAGAAGATTTATCTTGGCGGCATTGTCGCGGTCAAGGAGACCAGGGTGGACAGAGTGCTGGATGAATGGATGGAGAGGAAAGGCTGCTACGTCCTCGCGGACAAGACGTTGTATACATTGGACAACAGGAACAACGTAAAGTTCACGGAAGGCCAGATGGTCAGGCTTGAACTGTTCTCAAATACCGCAGCGTTCACAATGGACGGGGTCTTCGTCGCCAACGAGTTGAATTTGGTATCGTACGCGAATTTGGCGAGAGCTGCTGGAAAGATTGCGCGCGCAACATAACAGAGATTGATGCATCCTCATCTGCCCGGGATACCCCCGGGCTTCCCTGAGGTTGGTTTATAACGGGCTCGAACAATCACATTCCTGCGAGGAGGAAGAGCATGGGATTGATATTCGGGCGCCGCAAGAAGGAAGTCAGACCCCAGGACGACGTGGCTCGTGAGGCACCGCGCCGCGATTACGCGGCGGAGCAGCGCAAGGGCGATTCAGACACAGCCGCCTGGCTCGAGGCGAAGCGCGTGTCGCGCGGCGCGGGCGTGGGGGAGCACTACATACAGAACAGGGGGAAAACACGCAGCAATCAAGATGGTGATTCTTGATGGATGCTGGAGCCGTCGCACAAACCACGCAGTCTCACGGCACGCCAACCTACGAGCCCCCGTGGCAGGGGGGTAAAAAGGACGACGCGACCTTCGGCGATGCAGTGAAGACGTATCTGGCGCTCGTTGGGGTTCTGCTGATTCCGTTCGCTTTCACATTGTTTTATTTGTTCTTCATTCAAGACTGGCTAGGCGATGGATGGATCTGGTGGGTGTTGTTCATCGTAGTTCCGACCGTGCTCTCTTTTTTCTACCTGGCTCTTGTGGTCGACGATATGATGTGATTCTTCAAGCCCCGAACTTCTCCGCCCTGTCCGCGTAGCCCATCAGCAGCGCCAGCAGCTCGATGCCCATGATGGTCCCGAGCGCGCCCTCAGCGGCGGATATCTCGTCGAAGCACTCCACGCGGTCCTTGCGCAGCCAGGGAGCCGAGACGACCAGCGGCACCGGGTCGGCGGCGTGGTCCTTCGCGCAGCCGGGCGTCGAGTGGTCCGCCGTGACGCAAATCAGGATGTCCACGCGCCCGGAGAACGCCTTCGCCAGCGCGGCGTCAATCTTCTCGATTGCCGCGACCTTCCCCTCGGGGTCGTCGTCGTGGCCGAAGAGGTCGGGGGATTTGTAGTGCAAGAGAACGAAGTCGTGCGTCTCCAGCGCCTTCGCGGCCGCCAGCGCCTTCGCGTTGTAATCGGTGTCCGCGCCGCCCGTAGCGCCCTTGACCGGAATCAAATCCAGCCCGGCGAGGCTGCATATGCCGCGCACGAGCGGTATCCCGACGACCGCGGCGCCCTTCATCCCGCGGTTCGAGAACGGCTCGACGTGCGGCACGAGGCCGGCGCCGCGCGCCAGCACGGCGTTCGCTGGCGACTTGAACTTCGATAGAATCTCAATCGCATTCTTCGTGAACTCGTTGAGCGCCCGCGCAGTCTTCTCGCCGTCCGGCGCCGTCGCCCGCGACAGCGGAACCGCGATGCCCTCGGAGTGCGGGTCCGTCTCGCTGACGTGCGCGCTCAGGCCCGAGCCCCGCAGAACCAGTATCGCACGGTGCTCCACGCCGGCGCGGAAGACGGCCTCGACGTCGCCGAGCTTCATGCCGTCCAGCGCGGCGGCGAGCTTGTCGGTGCCGGTCTTAATCCTTCCCGCGCGGCGGTCCTTCACAATCCCATTCTCGACCGTTGCGAAGTTGCAGCGGAACGCGACGTCTCCGGGGCGCACGGTCAGGCCGACGCCCATCGCCTCGAACGGACCGCGCCCGGTGTAGACCTTCTCCGGGTCGTAGCCGAGCAATGCCAGGTGAGCGGTGTCGGAGCCGGGCACGCGGCCGACGCCGACCGTGTGCATGAGACCGGACATCCCGTTCTTCGCGAGCGAGGCCATGAACGGCGCCTCCGCGCGCTGGAGCGGCGTCAGGCCGCCGAGCTTCGCGCAGGGCCGGTCGCCCATACCGTCGCATATCACGAGCAGAATCTTCTTCTTTTCAGACAAGCCAAATCACCGCCGCTGCAATCATCGTCGCGATGGATATAGACGCAAGGTTATTTGTTAGCTTCGTCAAGAAACCCTTGGTTTCCAACGTCGCCCCGAGCACGCTGTCCAAATGGCATCCGAGAAAGCCCGCTAGCACAGGCAGCGCAACGTTGAGCGGAGTGACGGAAATCGCCCCGGACCAGCCCAGGACGAGCGCACCCACGACCGAGACGTACGCGGCCGCCGCGAGCGCCCACAGCGTGCCCCCGGCGGACACGCCGCCGTTCGTCCCGGGCGCTACCTTCCTGCCGCTGGTAATCAGGTACGCGTCTGGATAGAGCACACCCAGCTCGGACGCGAGCGTGTCGGATGCCGCGGCCGCCACGGCGACGAGGAACAGCACCGCCGCCTTCTCCCCGAGCCATGGGTACGCTGCCGCGGCCAAGCAAGCGACTATCCCGTTCGCCGCGACGTTGGAGAGCCCGCGCTCGCCGCGCGCCCCCTCCTGCTGACCCATCGCGCGCTTGGCCTCGAAGCGGTAGTGGGTGGCCGCGAAGCTGGAGACCAGAAAGACCAGGAGGACCAGCACCCACTCGACGCCGCCGAATATGCCGATGGCCAGGCCCATCGCGAAGGCGCCGGCCGAGCCCGAAGCCGTCAGCAGCCCGCGCCAGTACGCGATCCCCCCGAGGGCCGCGCACAGGATAATGGTCTCCAGCACGTCTAGCAACGTGATGTCTAGCACGATGGGAGAAGCCCCTCGCGATAGATAGCAGTTGCGCTCACCAGTCGACGTACCAGACCGTGTCCGCGAGAACGTGCACCCAGTATCCCTTGTTCGGGGTCATCACGTAGCCCGCACCGGCCTCCACAGTCATGTACGGCTCGTCCGGATCGAAGACCTCGACGATGTCGGCGGTCGTCCCCCAGAACGCCTCGGCGACAGTGCGCGGCGCCTGCGTCGGGTAGCCGACTAGGTTCCAGCCCACGCGAAGCTGGATTACCGTCGCACCTGGGTCGGAGCCGCACACCGTCAGGTTTCCGTCGCCCACGGCGGTGACGTGAAGCCAGAAGCCCATCAAGCAGTCGAGCGACGCGAGGTCGTTAAGCGACGGAGCCCATGCGGTATTGTACTGCTTCCACGGGTCGAGCGCGTCGGAGGCGTTGTATGCCATTATGCGGTCCCATGTCGTATCGGAGTCCATGAGGGCGCCTGGCAGCGACGCATCGAAGAGGTCCAGCGGAACCGACAGCAGGTTCCAGCCGAGGGTGACTGGAACATTGTGTGGCGGGGGCGTGGCGAAGTACCAGGTGAAGTCCAGCCTGTTCCCGAGCGTGTCGTCTGCGACGATCCGGCAGCTGTGGTTCGTAGCGGGCTCGAAGCCCATCTCGTGCCAGTACCAGACGACGAAACCGTCCGCGACCGGCTCGATGGTCGTGAACAGGGGGAAGCCGTCGACGTAGAGGCGGACGCTGGACAGGTCGACGCCGGAGACATCGGTGACGCGCACCGATACCACCGGAGTGAGGTTTGACGATTCGCCGACTGGCGTCTCGTCGAAGTGGGCGGGCGGGGTGGTGTCGGGCATCGTCGGAGCCCACGGCGCCATCAGCGGATAGTTGTCCAGCGCCCCCGCCCCGCCTTGAATATCGACGTAAGGCGTATCGCCGTACCCGTCCGCGCCAGGCTCATCCTGCAACGGACCAGAGTACTCGTCCGCGCCCGCATAATCGCTCCAGTAGTTCCCGCCGCCAGGGGTCGTGAAGTTGTAGTTCACGGTGACGTTCCAGAGGCGCCACGAGATGGGTGCGGGGAACGTCAGCACGCCGCGCGCGTAGTCGACGATATAATCCACGCCCTCGGCTAGCGCGAAGTGGTCGACGTGCGAGTAGTTGGCGAGAACGTAGCCCGTCGTCCAGCCGTTGATTGTTAGCATGCTGATGTAACCTGTGCCGTAATTGACCTGGTAGTCCACGCCCTCGACGAAACCAACGGCCTCGAACGAAGCCCATTCGTCGTCCGCCTTGTCCTCGGGAGTTCCGGCGTCGTCGTAGTAGCTAAGGATGACCTGGTCGAAGTTCGGTATCGAAGGCAGGTCGAAGCCCCACGGGGCGGACTCGGAGCCGTCCATGTCGTGGACGCAGTTGGTGTGGTTCTCGCCGTTCCAGTACGCCGTTACGCGGCTGCGCTCGCATATCTCCAGCGCCATGCTGCCCGGCTGGATGTTGCCGTGAGCGGGCGTCGCCGAGGACGCGCGCACCTCATCCACCCTGAGGTCGAAGCTCCCCATCCCGCCGGTCACATCGAAGCCGACGACCTTGATGAAATAATGGCCGTCCAGGGGGTTGTGGATGCGTATCGCCTCGTAGGCGTCGGAGTCCGCGCAATAGCAGTAGGAGTACGTTCCGGACGAACCGTACGTGTCGAACGAGACGTGGGTCTGGGTGAGGAATTCCTCCCACTGGCAGACTCCGTCAAGGGGCTGGCCGTTGCCTCCGTCGAGGAAGATGCCAAGGTCGAGGTCGGGCACGCTGAAGTCCCCGATGGCCTGCACGTCCAGGGCCTGGAGGTCGCTCGCGTTGACGTGGAACGTGAAGTTGGCGGAGGCCATGTAGCTCAGCCAGCCATCGATGGTCCCGAGGTCGAACGGGCTCTTGTCGTCCTCCGTGATGGCGAGGCTTGCATACTCATGGATGTCCGAGTGGAACGCAGGCACCGCGACCTCTCCCAACACTTCTGTGAGCGTCGGATATCCGACGTCCCAGCTGTTCGCACCGTCGTCTAAGGCCTGGACGGCGTTTTCAATCAGGGAGTTGTGGTAAATCGTGTTGCCGTTCGCGTCGGAGAGCACAATGCCGTAGTTGTTGCCCTCGATGCGGTTCCCCGACACGGTGCCGTTGTCGGACTTGTCAAGCCAAATGCCAGCGTCCTCGTTCCAGCTCGCGTTGTTCCCCTCCACGTTCGCACCGTGCGACTCGTCCAGGAAGACGCCTATGCAGTTGCCGACCAAGTTGTTACCCGAGATAACGACAGGGCTCGACTGAGTGACGTAGACGCCGGAGTTCCTGGCGACAAGGCCGTTGCCGCAGATATCGTTCCCTAAAATGATGATGTATGACGAAAGTTGCACAGAAATGCCGCAGTTGTCGTTGTCGTAGATTGTATTTCCAGTTATCGAGCTTGCGAAGGCAGTGTCGAGGATTATCCCCGCGTCCTGCTCGTAGGGCGGCGTTCCACCGCTCGCCCCGTGCAAGGCGCACCCCTCGATGGAGACTGTCGATGTCGCGTTGGCGATGTAGACGCAGCCGCCCATGCCAGCGCCGTCAATATCGTAATCGTGGATGACGTACGGATTCGAAGCGGCGCCGTCACCCTCCCAGAACTCGCCTATTGCCGAATGGGCCAACATTTCGTCGCTGTCGACTCGTATCGGTAGATGGGTGAAGACACCGGGATGGACGTAGGTGTCCGCCTGCGCGTAGCCCCACGGATCCAGCGCGACCGGGACGGCGTTCGAGTAGTTGCCCTCCCACCATGCGGCGTTCAGAATCTCGAACTCGAGGATTTCCCCCGCAAAACCTCCGTTGTTCTGGGATGCGACGGTGAAACCGTGCCCGGAGTTCGGGTCCATATATCCAAGCATCTCTGTGATGTCGAACGCCATCTCGCCCGACGGGAACGGATATTCCTGGTAGTCGTCGCCGTACCAGCTCTCTATCCACGGGCAGTCCAGGAGCGTCTTGTCGCAGGGGTACGTGCCGTTCTCGAAGAGCGATATGACGAGGCCTCCGCTCCGTGTGACGTCGCCTCTGGCCTCGTGGTCGATTTGCACCTTCGCCACAGCGCTCGGCTTGTAGTTGGCCAGGCTCTCCAGGTACATCGCCCAGCCGTAGGCTATGACCGGGTCCACGATGGCCTCGTATGTCATCCACCAATACCCCGCGTCGCCCCATCCCAGGCCCCACGAATTGACCATCCTGAAGGCTCCGAAACCGTCGGCTGTGACCATGTCGTCGTCGTATCCGCATATCGTGACTATGTGGCCCCCGCGGTCGGTGCCGTACACCTCACTGGATGAGTACGTATTGTTGAAGAGCTCGATGTTGTCGAAGTTGGAGTAGACCTCTATCGCGGTCGTCGCGGTGTTGCCCGCGGCCAGGTGGGCCTTCAGCGCCTCCATCCCCTCGTGGCTTCCCAGGTCGAGCCAATTCTGGCTGGCTGCGCGGCGCTTCATCCCCGAGACCCAAATCCAGTCGTCCTCGGGCCACGAGACGTGGTCGTACTGGGAATAGTATTTCTCGGCCATGCTGCACGCGCCGTTCGATATCAGGAGGTCTGCCACCTCGTCCATGTAAGAGCCTCCGTCGTAACCGCCGTTGGCCAGGTTGTAGAGGAATGAGGGGCTCGTCTGGTTCGCCTCGGACGTGATGTCAATGGTGGACTCGCGGTTCTCGATGTAGGTGGTGTGGTAATAACCGATCGCCCAAGCCGTGCAAGACCCCTGCCCGCCCTGGTTCCCCACTGGTGGCAGCCCCGCGGAATTGTCGACGGCCGACGGCGCCTCGCCCGGATGGCTTGCCAGGATGGCTCCTGGTTCGACAATGTGGCACGTTGCGCTCTCCGTCGGCCCCGCCGGGTTCCAGAGCCCTCCGAGGCCCATCTCGGAAACGTCGGCCGCGCCGGGCCCGTCCGGCTCCGCGACCGCGACGAGCACCGCCAGCGGCGAAACGACCATCATCGCGCAGACCCACAACGCGAGCACCTTGCCGGACATCTTGTTCAACCCCACTCACTGGCCCCGCCTCGAATATGCGGCGTGGCGTATTTATGCGTTTGCTCGTTCGCGGCTGGCTATTTAACCAGGCATTCGCCCGCAACCTTTTCCTACCCCTCGCCCATCTAGGCTCGTGATAACATGGGGATGACGTACGCCAGGGCCGGAGTGAACATCGACAGGAAATCGGCGGCCATAGCGAAGCTGGTGAAGACGCTGGCATTCAGGCGCAAAGGCCGCGGTGCCATGCTCGACCTCGAGGGACATTTCACGGGGCTCATCGACTTCGGCGACCACGCGCTCTCGCTCTGCACCGACGGCGTCGGGACGAAGCTCATCGTCGCGGACCAGATGGAGAAGTGGGACACCGTCGGAATTGACTGCATGGCGATGAACGTCAACGACATGATTTGCGCCGGCGCGGAGCCGCTGGCGTTCGTCGACTACATCGCGCTGGACGAGCCGGACGAGAGGAAGATGGACCAGGTCGGAATCGGCCTCAACAGGGGCGCGGAGATGGCCAACGTGACCATCATAGGCGGAGAAATCGCAGTCCTGCCCGAGCTCGTCAGGGGCTTCGACCTCGCTGGCACGTGCCTCGGGGCCGTCAAGAAGGACGAGATAATCACCGGCGCGGCGATTAAGCCAGGAGGCTCAATCATCGGCGTGCGCAGCAGCGGCGTCCACTC
>DAIRED010000044.1:0-11075 GCA_036795795.1 Thermoplasmatota archaeon
GGTAGACCGCCCCGTCGCCGTGGACGATGCGGCCGTTGCCGAGAGGCTCGACGTTCGTGGTCATCAGGACCATCCCGTCGGTTCCCAGCACGCGCCCCTCGATGTTCTTTCGGGTCAGGTCCCCAACGACTTCATCGAGGTCCTCGCCCAGTCGCTCTGGGGGGATGCGTATCTCGTCCGTGCGCTCGGTTATCACATACATGGAATTGCTCTCCGCGAATCGGGTTTGCACCTATACAGCAACCCTTATTTATGCCTTTCCGGTGGCGTTGGCACCGCCTGGACCGTTGAAAATGTGAAAATTGGAATTAAAGGTTTTGGGCGTTTGCCCGCTCACTTCTTCTTGCTCACCCAAATGGCGAACCCGAGCCCGGCGACCATCGCGGCTATGCCGCCCGCGACGGCTATCCTCGTTATCATCGCGGTCGTCTCGTCCATGCCGTCGTAGGCAGTCCCGTCCGTGAGGCTGTACTTGACCACGATGGGCACGATGAGCACCGCGATGAGGTTGATGACCTTCACCATCGGGTTCAGCGCCGGCCCGGCCGTGTCCTTCAACGGGTCGCCGACGGTGTCGCCGACGACCGCCGCCTTGTGCCTGTCCGAGCCCTTGCCAGTGTTGGCAGCGAGGTCGCGCGGCTCGTCCTCGACGCTCTTCTTGGCGTTGTCCCAGGCTCCGCCGGCGTTGGACATGAAGACCGCCATCAGCTGCGCCGAAAGGATCGCTCCGCCGAGGAACGCCCCGAGGGCGACCTCGTTGAAGATTAAGCCGATGATAATCGGCGACAGCACGCCCAGCAGACCGAGGCCGACGAGCTCCTTCTGCGCCGCGCGGGTGCAGATGTCGACCGGCTTCGCGTAGTCTGCCTTGGCCGTCCCTTCCCACAGGCCGGGTATCTCCTTGAACTGCCTGCGGACCTCTACGACGATGAGCTGCGCCGCGCGCCCGACCGCCCTTATGCACATCGAGCTGAACAGGAACGGTATCGCGCCGCCGATGAGCAGCGCCGCGAACAGGACGGGCGACGAGATGTTGATTCCGCTCGCGAGCATCCCGGTCTCCTCGTTGACGACCTGGCTAAGGATGTTGCTGCCGGCCTGGTCCGCACGGACGATGAAGTCCATGAACAGGCAGGTCGCCGCGACGACGGCGGAGCCGATTGCTATGCCCTTGGTTATCGCCTTCGTGGTGTTCCCGACGGCGTCCATGTCGGCCATGCGCTGGCGCGCCTCTGGCTCGAGCCCGGCCATCTCGCCGATTCCGTTGGCGTTGTCGGCTATCGGGCCGAACGTGTCCATCGAAATCGTGTTGCCGGTGAGCGTGAGCATGCCGATGCCGCAGAGCGCGACACCGTAGGCGACGAGGAAGACGGACTCCATCGGGAAGATTATGGCCGATGCGATGATTGCGCCGACGATGACGAAGAGCGCCCAGACGCTGCTCTCCATCCCGGTCGCCAGCCCCTGGAGAATGGTGGTCGCTGCGCCGGTGTCCGTCGCCTCGACAATCTCCTTAACAGGCTTCTGGTGGGTGGATGTGTAGTAGTCCGTCAGGTAGTTGATGACGACCGCCATGGCGATTCCAGCGCTCGTGGCAAGGGCGAACTTGATGCCGATGAAGGCGACGTCATGGTCCTCCATGGCAGGCTCGACCCAGAAGTAGGCGAGCAGCCAGAATCCGGCGATGGAGATGATGGCGGATATTATGTATCCCTTGTGTATCGATTTCATGATGTCCGCGCCTTCGCCTTTGGCCTTCACCATGTAGGTGCCGACGATGGAGCTGATGACACCGATTGCCCTGATGAGCAGGGGGAAGACGACCGCGATGTACTGGAATTCGGGGAAGCCCTCGAACGCGGCAAGGCCCAGAATCATAGCCGAAACCATCGTGACCTCGTAGGACTCGAAGATGTCCGCCGCCATTCCGGCGCAGTCGCCGACATTGTCACCGACGTTGTCAGCGATGACCGCCGCGTTGCGGGGGTCGTCCTCTGGGATGTCCTTCTCGACCTTTCCAACAAGGTCTGCTCCGACGTCCGCCGCCTTCGTGAAGATGCCGCCGCCGACCCTCATGAAGAGGGCGATGAGCGTGCCTCCGAATCCGAAGCCCAGCAGGACCTCGGGCGCCGCGACGTCGTATATCATGAATATGACCGTGCCGCCGAGCAGGCCGAGGCCGTCGGTCAGCATGCCGACGATTGCGCCGGTCCTGTACCCGATGGTCACCGCCTCGTTGAGGCTTTTTCTGGACGCCTGGGCGACGCGCACGTTCGCCTGGACGGCCATCCTCATTCCGAAGTAGCCGACCGCGGCCGAGAAGCCGGCGCCCATCAGGAAGGCCATGGCCCTCCCGACGGAGACCATCATCCACTCGCCCTCGGTGTTGCCGTCATCTATCCAGTTCTCCGGCTGGCCCATTATGGCCGTTGCGAAGAGCACGACTGACAGGACCGCGATGATTATCGCGACCACTTTCAGCTGCCTCTTGAGGTAGGCCTCCGCCCCGCTCATGATGGCGCTGGAGATCTCGTTCATCTTCTCCGTGCCCGTGTCCTGGCGCATGACGAAGCGCTTAAGGAAATATGCGTAGGCCAGCCCGACCAACGCCACCACAAAGGTTATCCACAGGCCGATCTTTTCAAAGTCCGACGCACCTTCTAGGAACATGTTCTCACTTTGCCCGCTCGGGCAGCCGGAGATTACGCTTCGATTATATGAAGATAACTCGCTGGCAAAACGGCGGGACGGCTTTTATGGTCTTGTCCAAAATTATGCCCCGCCGGCATCCTCCGCAAAAACCTATTAACCCTCCGCGCAATCCTCGCCCGATGCTGCGGCCCACATATCGCGAGGACACCCCCGTCATTCTCGAGAGGTACATCGCGGACACGGTCGAGCACGCCGGGGCTGCAGGGGTCGTCCTGGGGCTCAGCGGCGGGCTGGACTCCTGCACGGTGCTCGCGCTCTGCGCCAAGGCCCTCGGACCGAAGCGCGTGAGGTGCCTGCACCTCCCGACGGCGACGACGCCGCGCGAAGAGCGCGAAGACGCCAAGGCGATGGCCAAGAAGGCCGGTGTGAAGCTGGATGTAGTTCCGATAGACGATGCCGTGGAGAGCCTTGCCGTGCTCCTCCGGGCAACGGAACCGGAGCTGAAGGGAAACCTCAAAGCCCGCGTCCGGATGACGATTCTTTACCATCATGCACGGAAGGGCAACCTCCTGGTCGTCGGCACCGGCAACAAGAGCGAGCTGCTCACGGGATACTTCACCAAGTTCGGGGACGGGGCGAGCGACCTCAACCCCCTCGGGGACCTGTATAAAACTCAGGTTCGCCAGCTTGCCAAGGACGTGGGCGTCCCGGCGCGGATAATCGGGAAGCCCCCGACCGCAGCCCTTTGGAAGGGACAAACGGACGAGGGCGAGCTGGGGATAACCTACGAATTGCTCGACAGGATACTGCTCGGAATCGAGCTTGGGATGGACGACGACGCCCTGGCCAAGGCGGCCGAGGCGCCGTTGGGCGAGGTAAGGCGCATCAGGGCGCTCAACGCACGCACGGTTCACAAGAGGCGGCTGGGACTCATTCCAAAGATGGGCACGCGAACGGTGGGAAACGACTGGAGGGAATGAGCTAGGAGGTGGGGTGAAATGAACGTCATCGGGATTTGCGGGACGCCGAGGGAGAACGGGAACACTAAGATACTGCTCGAGACTGCGCTGCAGGCGACCGGGGAGACGGTCGAGCTGGTGGAGCTCGCGAAGACTGAGGTCAAGCCATGCAATGCGTGCATGGACTGCAAGAAGGGGAGGGCCTGCCCCATCGAGGACGGGATGAAGCCCCTCTACGCCAAGCTCGCCGCCGCGGACATGATATTCATCGCGACGCCGACGTACTTTTCTGCGCCGACAGCGCAGACCAAGGCCTTCATGGACCGATGCCTGCCGTTCTACTGGGACAGGAAGCTCGAGGGCAAGGTCGCCGCGTCCTTCGTCGTCTCGGCCGATGATGGGCAGGAGCACTGCTCTGCGGCGCTGCGCGAGTTCTTCGACGGGCTCGGCATGTTCTGCGCGGGCTCGGCCCACGCCAAGGCGTCCGAGCCGCGCGACGTGAAGCGGGACCTCAAGGGCCTGCGCGAGGCCGGCGATCTCGCTGAGAAGGCCAAGGCGCTGCGCGAGCGCACGAAGCGGTGAAGGATGCTTGAAACGCTGCACGCCTGGCTGCTCGACAACGGGCTGTGGTACGCCCTTCTGGCCGTGCTCGCGCTCGTGTTGATTGACTCCTGCATCTTCCCCGCCCTGCCGGATCTTTTTGCGGCGCTGGCTTTCCTTCTGGAGCCGTCGCTGTGGTGGGGGCTGGCGATACTCGGGACGGTCTGCGCCGGGGAGATTTGCGGCAACTCGCTGCTGTACGCGCTGGTGAAGCGAAAACGCCTGCCTGTCTTCGCCGAGAATGCGATGAAAAAGTGGGTCGGTTTCCTCGTGGTCAACGACGAGCGGGCGCTCCTGCTCAACAGGTTCGCACCTATGATTCCGTACTCGGGGGCGTTCATAGCGACCTGCGGCTGGAGCTACACCCGGTCGATTACGATAATCGCCGTCGGGGGGCTCGCCAAGTACTCCATACTCCTGGGAATCGTCTATGTCCTCCAGGCCACCCTGGACCCCGGCCTGACCGGGCTGGCGACAGTCGTGGCCGTGGTGACCATACTCCTCATCAGCCTGGCCGCCTCGAAGCTCCTCAGGGGCAGGAAGGAGCGGGGAAAGCTTAAGACGGAAGGCGCATTTGAGGGGAAGGAGGCTGCTGGCCCGTGAAGCTCTGCATGGTCAACGCGTTCTATCACCCCTACATCGGGGGCTCGGAGAAGCACATGTGGGAGCTGAGCCGCCGCCTCGCACGGAAGAACGAGGTCCACGTCGTGACATCGCAATGGGAGTGCGAGCCCGGCGATTACGACCTGGAAGGGGTGAAAGCCCACCGCCTTCCAACCAAGTTCACGAAGATGCCGATGATATATCCCCCGCCGCTCCCGTCGACCAAGGGGGTGACGAAGAAGCTGGATGAGCTGCACGCCAAGCACGACTTCGACGCGTTCAACATCCACGGCAGGTGGTTCTCGGACTACAACGAGGTGGTCTGGTTCGCGAACAAGAAGAAGCGGCTGATGGTCAAGACTCTGCACAACCAGCGCCCTCTCGGAATAAGCGCGGGCGTGACCGCCGTCGGCATGACCTACGAGGCGCTGCGCGGGAAGAAGGTTCTCCGCTCCGTGGACAAAATCATCGCGGTGAGCGCCGCCGCCAAGAAGGACGTGATGAACTACGGCCTCCCCGAGTCGAAGTTCACGGTCATCCACAACGGTGTTGACATCGGGATTTACAAGCCGTCGCCGTCCGACTACCTGGACGAGCACAAGGGCGGCTGCGACTGCCTGATGCTCTTCGTCGGGCGCGTGATTACCCAGAAGGGGCTGCCACACCTGCTAAACGTGATGCCCGCGCTGCTAAAGGAGTACCCGCGCACGAAGCTGCTAATCGTCGGCAAGGGAGGGGAGCTGGAGTCACTCCAGAGTAAGGTGAGGAAGATGGGCTTGGACAAAAACGTCGTCTTCCCGGGATTCATCCCCGACGCAAAGCTGCCCGAGCTCTACTCGAACGCTGACATGTTCGTGCTGCCGTCGCTGTGGGAGGTCCTGCCAATCGCGATGCTGGAGGCGCTGTCATGTGGCTCGCCGCTGTGCGCGAGCGACGCGGGCGGGAACCCGGAGATGGTCGACGTCGGCAAGAACGGCCTCATCTACCGCAAGGGGAACGAGCCCGAGATGCTGGAGAAGCTGCGGGAGATGGTCGGCGACGCCGCGCTCCGAAAGCGGATGTCCGCGGCCAGCCGCGAGACCGCCGTGGCCCGGTTCGACTGGGAGATAATCACCGAGCGGACGCAAAAATTCTACGACAATGCCATTTCCGAGCGCAACGGGAAGTAGCAGAGCCCGCTCCGTCCATTATTCCTTGCGCCATTCCTCTTCCTTCCACTCCCATCTGACCAGCTTGTAGGCCCGTCTCCAGAACGGCTCGGAATACCTCTCGGCGAGCAATATAGCCGCGAATGCGGCGACCAAGCCTCCGAGTATGTCGACGAACCAGTGTATCCCCAGATAGACTATCGAAAGGGAGATGAGGAACACCATCACGCCCAGGAATATCTTGTATCCCTTGAAGCCTGGCTGCTTCCGCCAGAGGAGGATGAGTATCGCCGCCGGGTAGCCCACGTGCATCGAGGGAAACGAGTTGTTGAATGTGTCGTAGCTTGTGAAGAAGCCATGTATCTGGTCGTTGTAGTTGTACAGGAGGGCCTGCATCCCGGGGACGACCGCGGTCGCCCCTGGGTCGTTGACGAGGGGCCACGACGTCACGTAGACGATGGCGAAGAAGTAGAACGGTATCGAGATGAGGAGCAGCACGAGGTTCATGAACATCAGCTGGCTCGCCGTCTTGAATCGGTCCGAGTAGGCGAATAAGAGGAAGGAGAAGACGTAGATGAACAGGAAGCTCCCGATGTAGACTGCGCCCATCGCCACTGTCATCGCCTCGCTCAGGAAGGCCCTCTGGACTGCAAGCACGGCATCCCCTTCGATGGAGTGGACGAACTCCGTGGCGTCGTACCCGAGCACCCCCTCCACCGTCACCTCGAAGCTCATCACAAGGGACTTGAAGGCGAAGAGGCAGAGCAGCATCAGGAGGTGCCAGCGATACTTGCTGACCATGTCCTCCAGCCCTGACCAATTCACCTTCTTCCTCGCGAACAGGTAGACCCCGATGGGGAAGCTCGCCAGGAGATAGACGACGAGGATGGCATCGATGACGTTCATTCCCCGAGGCCTCCAATCGCTTCCAGGAACCGCGGGACGTCCTCGACGCTCAGCGCGATGCGGTCGTACGAACGGAGGAGGGCGTGCGCGAACCTGCGACGGGCTCTCAGAGTCACGAGCACCCTGCGGGTCTTCTCTGTCGTTAGGTCCAGCGAGCCGCGAGCCTTCTCGCCGGAGACCAGCGCCTTCGCGTCCGCGATGTCCGCCAGCGGCACGTCGGCCTTGAAAATCCATCCGTACCTGATTCGCAGCTTCCCGCCTGCGACGATGTGGTCCGTGAGCAGGGGTGAAACGTAGACGACAAGGACGGTTCCGAAGATGGCCGCCGCGAATATGGCGACCCAAAGGATGCCCACTTCCCCGGTAATCGAAAGAAGCAGGACGCACGCCCCGGCCAGCAACATCGCGATGACGGCGTTCATCGCGGGCGCGACCTTGGGGTACGGGAAGTAACGGTTCATCCCATCCCTCCCAAATCACCGATGAAAGGTCCTAGGCTCACTCCACGGCCTCCAGGACGGCGTCGAAGAACGGCTGGATGCTATTACCTGCCAGGTGGGTGCGCACCCCGATACGCTTCGCGTTCGCCACGTGCTTCTCGCTGTCGTCGGTGAAGAAGACCGCATCCTTTGCCAGGTCTACGCCGAGGCGCGCGCAGATGTCCGCCAGCATCGCGTTCTTGTCGGAGCTGTTGCGAACGACGACGAAGTCGAAGAGGTTGTCGATTTTCAAGGCCTTCAATGCGGCCCTGACGCCGTAGTCGGGTGAATCGAGGTTGTGGCTTGCGACCGCCGTCAGCACGCCCCTGGCCTTGAGGGCTTCGAGGCCCGGCCGGACCTCGGGGCGCAGGCGCAGCTCGGCGCCGTCCGATAGCACGAGAACGTCGCCCCTGGCCTCGCGGACCGCGCGGTCCCAAATGGGCTCCGCCACGTCCCACATCGTGTCGTCGGCGTCGAGGACGGCCAAGACCTTCATGCTCGGTAAAAGGTAAAGGGGGTAGAAAAAGGAAATGGAACAACCCCTTTTCCTGTCTCGCCTCTCCGGCTCGGGCTCGCGGAAAAGGTGTATGGTATCCCAAAAGACTCGCCCTCACCAGCTCGGCTCGACCGGGTTTGTAACGATTGGGCGGGAGCGAGGGTTGCCAGGCAACCCGAGCGAGGACGAGGAAAGCTCGTCCGAAGGGTGGGCGTCGATTTATGTGATGCTCTCTCGGCTGAGCCTGGCCGAAAATCCGCTCCGCTATGATAAGTTATTTAGAAAATGAAAAAAAAGGTTTTCGGGGGGGCTCAGTCGAAGGCGTATTCGATGGTCCCGGGGTTCCCGTCCACGGTCACGACGACCCTGTATCCACTGAGGTCGGTCGGCCAGTTGCTTATCTGCAGCTTGTCGCCGGACGTGAAGTAGTCGTCATCGACGTCAGAGGCGATGTGCTTCCAAATCAGCACTGCATCCGTGACCTGGTCGTTGTTGGGGTCGAAGAGCTTCGTCTCCATGTTCGATATTGCTGGATGCGATGGCTTGGAGATGGTCAACCTCAGCGTCGCATTCCCGTCGTTCGGGACCGAGTTGCCATCAAGGGTGAGAGATCCTGCGAGGGGAGCTCCGTCCCCATCGTCCATGAAATCGCTCACCATCACGTAGAGCACGGCCGCCAGCACCACGGTTATCGCCACCATCAGTATGGTCGCGATGACCGGAGACACACCCTCCTTGTTGTCCTTCCTCCATACTCGCTTCATGTTTTGTCCTCCTGCGGCTTTCGCCGCGTGTCAATCCTTGTCACGGCGAGTACTTGAGGGTGCGCCTCACATGTGACACACATCTGAGTCCGTCAGGTTTTTTACCCACCAAGCGGATACGGCACCCATGGGAGCGCGGGCCGACGCCACCGGAGAGGAGATGCTGCTCGTCCACTTGCTGGACGCCCCCAAGGGCTCCGAGGCAGCGCGCCATCCATCCCTGACGCAGGAGGGCATCGCCGACTCCACTGGCCTCGACAGGAGCTACGTGAGCGTCCTGCTCAAGAAGGCAGTCGATGGCGGCCACGTTGAGCGCGCCTTAGACCGCGTGCGAGGCTCCAAGCGCAAGGTTGGCGTCTTCTCTCTGTCGCCGCACGGCTTCGAGCGCGCGCTGGCAATCAAGCAGAGGCTGATGTCGTCCGCCGTCGCGATAAAGGTCGGCGGCAAGACGGTCGACGCGGAGCTCCGCGACGCGCTGAAGTCCTTCCCCGGCGAGAGCGCGGCCTCGCTGCTGGCCAAGTGCCTCGCGGGCGTTCCGGACGCGAGCTCCGGCGAACCCATGACCGCAGAAATCGAGCGCGCCTCCAAGCTTCTAGACGCCGACAAACAGGCGGACTGCGCGGCGGCGATGCGCGACCTCGCCGCCCGCTGGATTCGAGCTGGATACCACGACGAATTCCTGGCGCTCGCGTCCAGAATCGACAAGGGGCGCGTGCCCGCCGACGACGCCGCGGCGCTGCTGCTGGCCGAGGCCGACGTGCACGAGGTCCGAGGGGACTGGGAGCGCGCGCGGATGTGCCTGGAGTTGGTCGAGGCGCCAGACGGGCCGATAAAGGCGGAGGCGCTCTTCAGGCTCGGGGTGCTGGCGTACCGCAGGGACGACGCGGAGGCGGCGAAGGCGCTCTACTACCGGACGCTGGGGATGGTCGGCGAGGGCCACCCGTTGCGCGGACGCGCCTTGAACGCCGTCGGCGTGCTGCTGTGGTCCAAGGGGAATGCGAGCGAGGCCGGGGCTCGCTACTTCGAGGCAGAGAAGCTCGCGCTGGAGTCGCGCGACGCCGAGGGGCTGATGCGCGTGAGGTCGAACCTGGGCATACTGGCGGCCGAGGCCGGGGACCGGGCGAAGGCGATAGACTACTACGGCAAGGCGATAACGGTCGCCGAGGCGGAATCCGACCTCAAGACCGTGTCCAGCTTATACAGCAACGTCGGGGACGTCTACGCGTCGAAGGGCGATGTCGCGGAGGCGCGGCGCTTTTACGCGCGCTCGATGGCGCTGGCTGAAAAATTGTCGTTCACGTGGCAGATAGCCGAGCTGCACAGGTCGCTCGCCGGCGTGTCCGAGGGAGCGGAGCGCGACGGGCATCTCAGGAAGGCGCTGGAGCTCTTCAAGAAGCTAGGGGCGGAGAGCGACGCTTTCAAGGTCAGGGAGATGATGGGCGAGAGGCTCTAGTTATCTATACACATTTTATTCATGCCCGTACGCCCTCTCTTCGAAGGTTGATCATCAACGGGCTCCTGAGACCCATGTAATCACTTTCGGATACCGGGTAGACGGAAAGCAGCGCGCTGTGCTCGAGATTGACGTCCGTTATCGCATCGAGCATGCGGTCAATCTCCCTGCCGGGAGTCACCTCGCCAGTCAGCACTATTGCCAGGTCGATGTCCGAATCCGGGCGGGCCTCGTTCCGCGCGTGCGAGCCGTAGAGGATGACCTGCTTCAATCTCGTACCGTAAATCGTGGCTAGGCGCGCCTTGAACTGAGCGATTATCTCCTTGACGTCAGTCATTGCAGCGTAAATATGCCCGTCGGCGGATTTAATGGTTGCGACGGAGGGAGGCGATTTCAAAGCATGGAGATGATGGGGGAGAAGCTCTAGGCGCGTTTAATTATCTACGCTGGAACAATCGATTTCATGATTTTCGCTTTTGATTTTCAAGAGACATGGGATAAATAGCTGTCTCGCGATTTATCGAATAGGGTGAATCCATGGGCGAAATCATCGTGGCCAAATGCGGGAGATACTGCTCCGATTGCCAGTTTTTGAATTCCAAATGCTTGGGGTGCCTCGAAGAGAACGCGAAGCTGGCCCACAAATGCCTGATATTCGAGTGCGCGGTGGAAAAGGGCGTGAGGAATTGCCTCAACTGCCCTGTTAGCATCCCGAACTGCGAGCTTCTGGCTGGTTTGAATATTAGCTATTGCCTTGTTGTTGCCATGAAATCGGAGCAGGCGCCAAACCACATCGCTTGCGTTCACCATTTCTGAGAATCTAAAGCAACCTTTTTCTCCCACGACGGCGTTCCCGCTCTCATGTACTTCGACGAGCTTACGATGAAGGAGTTCGGCAAGGCCGTGGGAAAGAGCAAGCTGGTCATATGGCCTATCGGCGCTGTTGAGGAGCACGGCGACCACCTGCCGCTGTGCACGGACTCGGTCCAGCCGGTCCATGTGGCGCAGGAGGTCG
>DAIRED010000045.1:0-11054 GCA_036795795.1 Thermoplasmatota archaeon
CGCGGCCGAACGGCGCGAAGCCCATCGGATCGAGGCGCCGATTGTCGCCGAGGTCGCCCGCGAGCAGGGCGCCATCGTCGTCTCCATAGTCACAACGCCGTTCGATGCAGAGCTCGGCCGGGGCGACAACGCCAAGGTTGGCCTGGAGAAGCTCAGGCGCTCGTGCGATTCGACCATCGTGCTGGACAACAACCGCCTCCTCAAACTAGTGCCAAAGCTTCCTTTCGACGACGCGCTGAGCGTCATGGACCAACTCATCTCAGAGGTCATCAAGAGCGTCACCGAGGCCATCACCAAGGACTCGCTCATCAACATCGACTTCGCCGACCTGCGCGCCATAGTCAAGGCGGGCCACACCTCCACCATCGTCTACGCCGAGGACTCGGCGCACGACCCCGAGAGGGTCGTCGTGGACGCGATGAACAACCCGTTCCTCGACGTGGATTACTCTGGAGCCAGCGGGGCACTGCTACACGTCACGGTAGGCCCGAAGGCCTCGCTCTCGACAGTGCATCAGGTAGTCGCCGGAGTGACGACGAAGCTGGACATGTCGGCCAACGTCATAATGGGCGCGCGCCTGGACGCGGAGTGCGAGAACAGCATCAAGCTCATGGGCATAATCACCGGTGTCAAATCCAACAACCTCCTCGGGCCGAGGGCGGATTTCTCTGACGCCCCGATGATAGGCGTCGGGGCCAGGGACATAATGGTCCGGTGAGCGACGGAGCGACCACCTCCGAAAACCTTTACAGCAAATTTCTATACACCATTTATCGTTTCCAAAGAGGGAATCGTTTGATTCCCGAATTGACGATGACGTCTTCGAGTTCCCTGAAAGAGCTCACGACCTGTGCCTTTCCACCGTTCGCAGGTTGCCCGTACCCCCACGACACGCCGATGGGTTTGCAGCCCGCAGCCAGCGCCGCACGGATGTCGTACTCCGTGTCGCCGACCATGCAGGCGTCCGCGGGCTCGACATCGAGCTTGCGCAACGCGGCCCATATGTGCTCCGGGTCGGGCTTCCCGCGCTTGACCTCGTCCTCCCCAAGTACGACGTCCAGATGCTGCATCAGCCCGTATTCGGTCAGCACCCTGCGGGCGACCTCGCCGATGCGCATAGTCACGACCGCAGTTTTCATCCCTTGCCGTTTCAAGCTTGCCAGGGTATCGAGCGCCCCCGGATAGACGACCGACGCTCGCGTGTAGCGTTCGAGGTAAATCACCTTGTGGCGCGCCCTGGCCTTGTCGGGGTCCACGCCTTTGCTCCTGTAAATGTCGCCTATGAACGTCCCGACCAGCGGCTTCAGCTCCTCGGGTTTGAAGGAGGCCGCCCCGAACTCCACCAGCACGTCGTTGATGCACCCCAGAATCGCGGGGAACGTGTCCATCAGCGTGCCGTCCATGTCGAAGACCGCGACCTTCATCGCGCCTGGGATGGCCGCTTTGTATAAATGGATGGCGTCGATATATATTATGGCCGCTTTAAATAGGGTATTTAAACGAAAGCTTTAAACCTACACGGGGTTTTGGCCCCTCTAAGGTGAAAGAATTGTCCGAAGTCAGCATCGAGAACATAGTCGCCTCCACCGTCTTGGCGGAGAAGCTGGATTTGACGCAGGTCGCACTCGCCCTCGAGGGCGCGGAATACGAGCCAGAGCAGTTTCCGGGCCTCGTCTACAGGATTAAGGAACAGCGCACGGCCATGCTCCTCTTCAGGAGCGGAAAGGCCAACTGCACTGGCGCGAAGACCCTTGAGAGCGTGAAGTCCACGATAAAGACCGTCTCGGAGAAGCTGGAGCACGCTGGCCTCCCGATAATCAAGCACCCGAAGATAACCGTCCAGAACATCGTCGCGGTCTACGACCTCAAGACGGAGCTCAACCTCAACGCCATCGCTATCACGCTAGGCCTCGAGCGCGTCGAGTACGAGCCGGAGCAGTTCCCTGGCCTCGTCTACCGCGTCGAGAAGCCCAAGGTCGTCATGCTGCTCTTCGGCTCCGGAAAGGTCGTCTGCACTGGCGCAAAGACCGTCGACGACATCGAGTCCGGCGTCGACACCCTGAAGAAGGAGCTCAAGAACTCCGGCCTGCTGAAGTAATCCAGGCAGATGCGAAGATGAACATCAGGGTCCTGCTAGCCCTGGCCGCTGTCATTTCAATTTGCGTCTCAGCGCAGCCGACGACCGGAGCCGCACCCGCTGGAACGAACGTCCAAGGAGAAATCATCGGCGACACGTCCTGGACCGCCGCCAACAGCCCGTACTGGGTCATCGGGGACGTGACCGTAACTGCCGCTGGCAACCTGACCATCGAGCCGGGGGCGAGCGTCATGTTCCGGCTTGGCATGCGGATCACCGTCAACGGCAAGATGCTGGCCGACGGCACCCTGCTCAAGAATGTCATCTTCTCGTCCGCGCAGGCATCGCCGACCATAAGCGACTGGGATGGCATCTGGGTGAACCCGGGCGGCTGGGCGAACTTCACACACTCCAGCATCCAGTACTCGCACTCGGGCGTCAACGTCACGGGCGGCAGCGTGATAATGAGCAACTGCTCGTTGCGGTTCCATTCCCTAAGCGCCTTGAGGGCCGGCGAGGGTGCCATCGCGACCGTCACCGACACGTTCATAGGCTCCTGCCAGTACGACGGCCTGATGTACGACAACGGCTCCCGCGGGATGGCCTTGCGGAACGAGATAACGAGCTGCCAGTATGGCATCGTGACTTTCTCCGGGGCGGAGATGGCGGACAACTCCATCGTGGAAAACTTCATCGGAATCTACTCGTACAACAACACCGGGAACATCACCCGCAACATCATCACGACCTGCTGGGACGGCATAATCGCGTTCTACTCGGACCCGGTCATCACCGGCAACACCATCCAGGGCTGCCTCGGCAACGGCACCAGGTTCTTCATGTCCAACGCGACGTTCACCGGCAACTCCCTCGACTACAACAGGATAGGGCTTGACATCCCGTACGATTCCCGGGGCGTCCTGGGCAACATGACCGGAAACCTGGTCAACGGCCTCGACATCTCCCAATACTACTTCTACGGCGTGGACGGCGTGCGCCTATCGGGGCTTCACTTCGAGTCCGGCTGGAACGCCGGCTACACGGGGAACCTCAACGGCCAGGGAGCCTTCACGTTCTACGACTGCACCGACGTGCTCGTCGAAAACTGCCTCATCGAGAACAACTGGTACGGCATCGGTCTCGTCGGCACCATCGCCAGGATGAAGAACTGCACGATGAAGAACCTGGAGCGCTCGCCCGGCTTCCTCGACCAGGGCTCGGAGCTCACGGCCGAGAACGTGTCTTACGAGGCTGGCAACTACACCATCGTCGACGACAGCTCCATCGCGCTCGAGTACGAGTACGTGCGAGCCCTCGTCCGCAACGAGTCGCACGCCGGGCTGGCTGGCGCGACCTGCAACTTCACGGAGAACGGCTACGACGCCGGGGCGTACGTCACGGACTCGGCTGGCTATACACCCTGGGCTCTCGTCCAGGACCGGGTCCACACGAACGTCAGCGGCACGTTCGTCAACACGATTTCCATCGATGCGGAGTACGAGGGGCGCGCCTTCGACGACGACCCGCGCGAGTTCCAGCTCGTGCCGAAGATGACCGTCGTCTTCACCGACCAGGGTGACGTCTGGGCGCCGGCGGTTCTGTCGTTCGACATCGAGGGCGGAGCTGAGAAGGTCAACCGCACCCCGATAATGGTCCTGCGGTTCGACGAGGAGATGGACCGCGCATCCGTCGAGGGCGCGACGACGATGGTCTCCGGCAACACGACCGTGGCATTATCGTTCGCCTGGAGCGGGTGGAACGTCACGGTCACGCCGACGGAGCCTCTCGATTATTCCACCTCGTACGTTTTCAACGTGGCCGTCGCAGCGACGGACCTCCGGGGGAACGCGATGGAGAACCCCTACCAGGGGACGATAGCGACCGAAGCGGCGCCAGCCGCCTTATCCGACGAGACGTTGATGTACGTTGGAATCGGCGTTGGAATCGCGATATTCCTAGTGCTGATATTCTACGCGATGAGGTTGAGGAAGAAAGACTAGGCGGCAGCTTACCCTGACAACCCAATTGTTTATCGTAGGCTCAGGGTTACAGCCAAGAAGCCGACCAGTAGCTGTCGTACCCCATCCTAACCCAGTAGCCCTCGCCGGCCTTCATCACGTAGGTGTTCGGGAGAACGCCCGTCAGTCCTTCCACGATTTGCGCCCCAACTGCCGCCTTGAAAGTTCCGACTGTTATCGCCTGGTTGCTGGGGAAGCCCATCATATTCCAGCCCGTGAATAGCGGAACCAGCGTGCTTCCCGATGGGTATGCGAATTCCAATCCTCCGACGGTCATTATCCCATCGCCAAGGGACACGACGTGGACGAGGAACCCAATCCCGTTGCTGATCTGGGTGAAATCGTTCAATCCCGAGCCCCAATTCTTGTTGTACTGCTTCCAAGGGTCCGCTGGGTCGAGCGGACTATAATACATCGCGCGGTCCCACATTGCAGAATTTGCACCGTTGTAGTCGAGTATTCCGGGCAAGGTGAAGTTCGCTGGTCCTACAGATCCCTGCATCAGCGGCATCGAGACGAAGTTCCAGCCGAGGACTACGCGGATGTCGAAAGTTGCACTCGAAGTCAAATCAACGGCGGGGGCAGCGCCGACAGCGTCAATCGGAATGCGCAGGGCTTCACTGGCCATATAATGGCCCAACTCTACCGGGGCGGCCCGTGCATCTCTTTGGCTGGTCGCGGACATCGACGCGCATGACGCGACGACTACCGCCGTAAAAACAATCGCAAATACTCTCACTGACGCTGCAACCCTGTTCGCCATTTGCCCACTCTCCGGGGGTCTCCCCGCGGCATGATAATTGTTCTCACGGGTATATTATACTTGTGTCCGGATTGCCTGGCCTGCGATGCCGCGGGCATGCCAGGCCGACAAGTTTAATCCCGCTTTCCATCCCCGCCCTTGTAGTCGATGCCTTTCGGGAACACCAGCGCGATTATTATCAGGGTGACGAGTGTGCAGACCGCGCCCCAGAACGCTATCGTCGCCGCCGCCGGCCAATCGACGGTGGCGCTGGCGTACCATAGAAGAATGAACAGGAGCACGAAGGTCAGGGTGGTCGCCAGCACGCTCACGGTCTCCGCGCGGTCGCGCCCCCAGTCCTCGCGCCCCCGGGGGTACTTCATGGCCAGGAAGGAGAGGACCGCGAGGATTATCGCCAGCGCGATGGCCAATATCAGCGCCGTGCTCACTGCCTCACCCTGTTCTCGCGCACGAACTTCTCCACGCTGGCCAGCTCTTCGCCCGTGAGCGACGGCTTGATGCGCTCCACGGCCCGCTCGAGGTGCCTGCGGCTCAGGAGGCGCTGCTTCTTCGGGTCGTCGGTCTTGTTCACGACCGCGATGAGCTTGGCCTCGTCGACGATGGATGCCAGGTCCGCTGCGCTGTAGCCGTCGGTCTTGGCGGCAATCGAAGACAGAAGCGCGTCGTCGACATCGGCGCCCTTGGGGACGTCGCGGAGCTGGAGCTCGAGGATGCCCTTCCTGGCGGCCGAGTCGGGCGGCGAGACGTGGAAGAGCTTGTCGAAGCGCCCGGGCCTCAGCAGGGCGGACTGGAGCGTGTCCGGGAGGTGCGTCGTCGCAACGATGAGCACCTGCTCGCGTGCGCCAATCCCGTCCATCTCGCCCAGGAGTTGGCCCAGGATGGCGCGCGATTCTGTCGAACCCTCGCCGCTCGCGGCTATGGACTCGATGTCCTCCAGCAGCACCATCGCCGGGGCGTTCTCGCGAGCCCTGTGGAATATCCCCTTGACCGTCGCACCGGCGCCGGAGACCACCAGCTCGGCGCAGTTGACGCGCTGGAGCGGGATGTCGAGGGCGTGCGCCGCCGAGCGGACGATGAGCGACTTTCCGCAGCCGTGCGGGCCGAAGATGAGTATGCCCCTGCCAGCGCGGAGCTTGAAGTCGTCCATTATCTCCGGCGTGTGGAGCAGGACCTCCATGTAGTCGCGCACGTCGCGCTTCGTGCGCTCGGCCCCGACGACGTCGGCCCAGCGTACCGAGGGGCCCTTGACGTCCTCGCGCACCGCCGCGTGCATCTTGCGCTCGTAGTCCATCTTGAGGATGGAGTAATCCTCCAGCATGGTGAGGGTGATGCTGGGCTTGACGTTCGCCACGACGGCGAGCATGTCGTCGTTGGTCACGACGCTCACCTCTCCGGTCTCCAACGTCCTGCGCATGGCGAGTATCGTCGCCTCCTTGACGAGGTTGGCCAGGTCCGCGCCCGAAAACCGATCGCACCTCACCGCAATGTCCTCCAGGTCGATGTCGGGGGCGACGGGCTTCTCGGCCAGGTGGACTGCCAGAATCTCGGCGCGCTCCTTGGTGTCCGGCGGCGGAATATATATTACCTTGTCAAACCTGCCTGGCCTCAACAGCGCTGGGTCGATGAGCTCGGGCTTGTTCGTCGTGCCGACCAGCACGATTCCCGAGGAGCGGTCCATGCCGTCGAGCTCGGAGAGGATGATGCTCAGCAGGCGGGGCGTCACGTCGTCGCCGGCGTAGAAGTCCCTGTTCTTGGCCATCGCCTCCAGGTCGTCGAAGAAGATGATGGCAGGGCGGCGCTGCTTCGCGGCCGTGAAGAGCTCGGCCACCTTCCCCTCGGACTCGCCGTACCACTTGGACATTATGTCCGAGCACTTGACCGTGACCATCTCGACCTTCAGCTCGTTGGCGAGGGCCTTCATCAGCATCGTCTTTCCGCATCCAGGCGGTCCGAACAGCAGGATTCCCTTCGGCGGGTCGATGCCGAAGCGCGTCGCCAAATCGGGCCGCAGCAGCGGGACCATTATGGACTCCTTGAGCTCGTTCTTCACTTCCGTGAGGCCGCCAACCTGGTCGAAAGAGCTTCTGCCCAGGTTCGTCGATTCGGCCACGCGCGTGCCGACTGACGATGCCATCCCCAGCTCCGCGAAGTAGTTCCTGAACTCCTCCTTGACCAGCATGGCCATGCCCAGCGCGGCGGGGGCGCTGGCCAGCAGCAAGACCGATGCGCCGACGCCTGCGGTCGGGAACTCGACGTCCATCGCGAGGCTCGCGCCCGCGTAAGTCGCGAGGGCGCCGAATCCGACGGCCGATGCGAGGACGATACCCTTGAACCTGTCGCGCTCCGAGCGCTTCGCAGCGAACGAGAACCCGAGGGCCAGCAGCATCCACGCCACAATCTCGAATAGCGGAATCACGGACGCGCCGAGGTTGTCGACCATCACCGGCCCGACGACGGACAGCTCCGCGTTCTCGAGCCTGCCGTAGGCGACCAGCATGTCGCGCAGCGAGAATCCACCGACGGGCGGATTGAAGAGCATGAAGCTCGTGGTGTGCGGGGCGGCGACGAAGAAGCCGAGGGAGGCGACGTTGCCGCACGACGCCGCAATCATCAGACCGACGGCCGAGGCGGCGGTGACCGAGAGTGAGAGCATCATCGGGTATATCGCCGCGGCGACGAACAGTATGGGCAGCGTGAGCCCGAATCGGCTGCCGTATATCGCCGCGAAGACGATGAATCCGAACTTCCAGTCAAAGAGCGATGCGAAGAGCAGGACGAGGGACATCACCAGGAAGACCAGCCCGAACTCGGGCGACTGGTTGCCTGCCGCGCCGGTGACGAAGATGGCGTCCGCGATGAGGGCCATCAGGGGGAACGAATACCCCACGACGGCGGAGAGCAAACCGAAGAACAAGGCCATCCACGCGGGGTAGAACGGCACCCACGAGCCTGCGAGCGCCCCGAGCATGAAGAAGGCCGCGCTCCTCGCGGTCCTGGGGCTCTTGAGGAAGAGCTTGATTCGCTTCGGCAGCGGCTCCGGCCCCTTCGAGTCCAGGCTCATTTGGCGCCCCCCTTGGTTTTGCCGAAGGTCCTGCCAGATTTCTTATCTGGCTCCGGCAACTTCGTGGCCTTGTCCTTGCCGACCACAGGGGTTTCAACCGCCTTGGGCTCCGCCTTTGGCTGCGAAAGCTCGCAGGCGTCCATCGCCTTCAGCGCCTTGCTGGCATCCGCCGAGTCCTGGCTCGCCTTGCCGTAGGATGTCCCCTTGTCTCGGCGGCCCTTCTCGGTTCCGAGCACGCGCAGGAAGGCCCAGCCGCCGACCGCGGCGAAGGCGATGAGCCCGCCGACGACGGCGATTCCGTCGAACTCGGCGAACTCGTGGCTGGTGTAATCTTCCTCGCGCGGGACGGTGTAATTGTAATAGCCAGAAATCGTGAGGTTGTTGTATTTATCCCATGCCGACACCCAGTACCGGACCTCGGTCCCCATCGGGTAGCCGGGGACGTCGCAGTACATCGCGCTCGCGTTGATTCGGTTGAACGGGAACCCCCCGGACTGGGGCTGACCGACCTTGACCTCGTATGTAACGTACAGGTACGCGCCGTAAATCGTCACGTTGTCCTTGCTGGTTATCGTCACCTTGGCTGGCTGCGAGGCGTTGGGCGGGTTCGGGGCGACCGTCACGTTGATGTTCTTGGCGAACTCGCTGTGAACCCATCCGCCGGGGCGGTCCTGTCCCATGACAGTGTACGAATAGTTGCCCGATACCGCAGGGGTGTTGTAATAATCCAGGACGTTCACGTAGAACCTGACCAGAGTGCCGTTGGGGTAGGCCGATAATGTGCAGGTCATCACGGTCTCGTTGTACCTGCTGAATGTCAGGCCGGTCGTCACTGGACCCGAGTTGACGAGCTGCACCGTCATGTAGGCGTACGCGACCTGGATGTGGACCTGCGGATTCTTCGATTGGGCGCGTATCACGACGGGCTCCATCGGCGTCGGAGCCGCCGGCCCGAAGGTCAGGTTGACGTTGTCGGCGAAGTCCTCGTACTGCCACCCCAGGCTGTCCGATGGGGCCTGCGCCGCCGCGGGCGAGACCTGGACCAGGGTCGAGAGGGCGACGGCGATTGCCAGCGTGGCGAGCAGCTTCCTCACGCGCTCACCGCCACTTTGTGCCTGGAGGACCTCATCCTGAGGCGGTCGGCCAGCGTCAGGCCGGCGAACCCAGCGAATAGGTACTGGGCGGGTATCGTCGTCGCGACCGGCAGCCCTGGCGGGGGCGGTGGCGGCGGGGGCGGTGGCGGGGGCGCCGCAGGGAGCGGCACGCCCATGCCGTCCGGCGCGAGCGGCAGCGGAGCCTCGAGCGGCGCCGGGGGCGCCTGCACGAACCTGTTTCCGTAGAACAGGCTTGTCAATATGTACGAATCGTTCGTCTGCTCGAACGGGTGGTAGGCTATCGCTTCCACGGTCCCTTTGCCGTAGTAGAAGTACGCGGCCATTATCCTGTATGCGCCGTTGAAGTCGTCGCAGTCCAGCATCGTGCGGACGTTCGCCGCCACAGGGAGCCGGATGAGATAACCGTATGCAGGCAGGTTGACGGACATCGTCACCGGGCCGGAATACTGGGAAGGCGATTCCCCGTAGGCCGTGAAGCTGCACTGGACAGTGCCGTTCATCGACATCGTCAAATCGCTCTTCACGATCGTCATTGTGTCCTTGAAAGCCACCGCAAGGTCCTTCATCGCCCAGTCGGTGAATATCATGTGCTTGCCGCTGTTGACGGCGGTCCTCATCATTCCGTACAAAGCCTTGTACCTCTGGTATTGGTTGGCGTTGGACGGAGACCCCACCTCGCCGCTCCACCCCGGGCAATCGTCGATAATCAGGTCGTAGTCGAGCATCAACTCGGGTTCGCTCCACACAATAACCGAGGAAACCATCGTGTACGGAATCGACAGCGCGTCCAGCAGGTCCTGCGTGCTGCCCCAGTCCGCGTGGCCCTTGATCAGCAGGATGCTCGTCGGCTCCTTGATGTTGTAGACCCTGGCGGAGATGAACATCTCGGTCGTGGTATCGAAGCTCACGTTCTGGAACCTCTCCCGGACCGAGTCGAGTATGGTCTGGTTCCACTCGGTCATCAGGAACGGCCCGCCGCTGTAGTTCGCCCCGTCGGGGGTATTTTCAGTTTTGATGAACTGGTCCGGCGGCGTGATGATGCGGTGCATCGTCGTGTCGTTGCGGAGGAGCGCGTGGACGAGCCCGAAAACCGAAAGCTTGTCGGCCTGGGTGGTGTCCATGGGGATGAGGAGGCTGCCAGCGTCGAAGGGCATCGTCTCGTACCTCTCGTTGACCTTCACCGCCCGGGATGCATCCTGCGCCGCGCTTGCGGAAGCCGCGACCGCTATGAGCGGAAGGGCGATAAACGCTACCGCGAACAACGACAATATCCTGCTAGCCATGGCAAGGCACCGCTAGGCCTGGAAAGGCGATGGAAGCGGGCATATTTAACATAATTGGTAGAATATGCGCTCGGGACGCAGGGCCAACCTTTATTTATCGGCATCCAGATGAAGGACTGGCAACAACATGGCGCAATGCAAGATGGGTCTTCAGCCGCAGATGCACGGAAGGTGCACAAGCTGGCTCGGCACCAGGGGCATGACCTCGCAACCCACGCTGGGCAACATCTGCGAGTACTGCATCCATAACGAAGAGTAGCCCCAAAGTTTTATCTGCGGCGGCGGGATTCTCCCCCTCGGTGTGAAGATGAGCCTCAGGGTCAAGGTGAGGAACGCTGAGAGCGGAGCCAGCGTCGATATGGAATTGGAGAATGACAATACTGTCGACGAGATAATCGAAAGCGCGGCCAGCTACTGGGAGAAGTCTGCTGGGGCGTACGTCGTGCGGAGGGGAAAGTCAATCCTGCGCGGAAACGCATCCCTGGCGGCAGCCGGGATACGCGACGGGGACGTCCTGGAGCTTATTCCAGACCCGGAGGGCGGGGCGCCACTAGCTGCCAGCGGATTCGACATCTATTTGGGCGGGCGCTGAGATGGGCCTGCCGGCGGACATACTGGCTGCGAGGGTCCGCAACGAGCTGGAGATGTGCCGGCGCAACCTGCGGCACCGCTTCGAAGCGGCGGGCGCCGAGAACGGATTCCCGATGGATATCTCAGTGACGCTCGTCAAGACCCCT
>DAIRED010000046.1:0-11012 GCA_036795795.1 Thermoplasmatota archaeon
CAGCCCTGGGCGACGCCCTCGGGCTCGGGATGCGGCTCGACAAGCAGGAGGCGCTCGCCGGCCGGCTGGCGTTCGACGA
Source organism: Thermoplasmatota archaeon (assembly GCA_036795795.1). Classification (GTDB taxonomy): domain Archaea; phylum Thermoplasmatota; class Thermoplasmata; order SG8-5; family DAIRED01; genus DAIRED01. The sequence continues at coordinate 80 of DAIRED010000046.1, forward strand.
GGGCGGCGACGTGGTGCATACGAGGGCGCGCGCGGCGGCGTACCCGGCGACGCTGGAGAACGCGCGCAGGGCCGTCGTGGATTACTTCGAATTAATTTGTAAAGTGGCTTGAGAAATCGGCGATAAATGCTCTCAATCCAGAATCGGACTAACTCCCCGTTCGGAAATTGACGGTAACCGTTCGTCCTTTCCCTTCCTCCGAAATCCGTAAAAAAAATGAGTGCGGGGGAAGGGATTCGAACCCTCGAAGGACTAACCACAGGGTCCTAAGCCCTGCCCCTTTGGCCACTCGGGTACCCCCGCGCGAACGCCGATTGATGGACGGGATATTAATACTTCAGGGCGCGCTCACTGCACGCAGAACTCGTTCCCCTCGGGGTCGAGCATGACCACCCAGTTTTCTCCGTCCTCGTGCCACTCCTTCTGCATGGTAGCGCCGAGCTTGACCAGGCGCGCGACCTCCGCCGCGACGCACCTCCCTCGCTCCTCCGCCGTGGCGGCCGTTCCCCCGCCCGCGTTGATGTCGATGTGGAGCCTGTTCTTCCCCGGCTTGGGCGTCGGCATCCGCTGGAAGAAGATGCGCGGCCCCTTCCCCTCGGGGTCGACGACGGCGCTGGTCGAATTCCAATCGGCTTTCGGGACGCCCTGCATTCTCAGAAAATCCTCCCAGGATGCGAAGCCCTCGGGCGGGTCTTGGAGTTTGTAGTGCAACGCTGCCGCCCAGAAGGCCGCCTGCCTCTTCGGATCCGAGCAGTCGAAGACTATCTGGATGCTGGTTGCCATCGGATATCCTGCCTGATTGATGCGTGCTCGTCAGTACGCCATCTGCCTCGCTGCAATGCTGAGGATTATTCCGACGAGCCCGACCATCGTCCCGCCGCCTACGGCGAGGCCGCTGAAATCGTTCATGTACCACATGACCAGCGCGATGATGAATCCGATGAGGCCCATGCCCGCGCCGAGCGTGATGAGTAACTTGCCGATTTCGACCTTGTCGGAGCCTATCAACAGACCGCCGAGGATGACTGCGAACCCGCCGAGGCCTGCGATTATGAGCAGGTAGTAGAAGACGTCGTTCACCAGCGGGTCGTCAGTGACGTGTTCGATGATTATTTCCCTGATGCTGCTCCAGGCCGCGTATCCTGTGATGCCGGCCAGCAGGAGGCATATCCCCCCGACGATCGCCGCATTCATCGCGGGCTTGTTCACGAGGCTCATTCTTTCACCATGAGGTGAATGACCGCCCTGGCAGTTAATCCTTTCGACACAGAACGCGATTTACCGTGCCATATTCATTTTCGATTCATTGACGATAGCGTGTGGCAGCGCGATGGCTACGGGCGACTTCGGTCATACACCAGAGTACTTCACGGCGTCCGCACACCTGCACGCCGGGAGCTTCGCGATTTTCGGTACGGCCGCCTTCATCAGCCTCTTGACGTTCTCCGTGTTGGCTGCCATCGTCGCCAGAATCTCCTTCACGTCGACGGGTTTCTCGGCCCAGACGTCGTAGTCGGTTATCATCGCGACCGAGACGTAGCATATGCCGGCCTCGATTGACAGGTTTATCTCGGGGACCAGCGTCATCCCGATGATGTCGGCGTACTGCCTGAACATCTTGCTCTCCGCGCGAGTCGAGAACCTCGGGCCCTCGACGCAGACGTACGTGCCCTTGGGGTGGATTCGCAGGTCGAGCTTCTTCCCCTCGTCGTGGAAGAGCTTGGCAAGCTCGGGGCAGAACGGGTCCGCCGCGGGGACGTGATGGGTCTTCCCGCCGTCGAAGAAAGTGTACTGGCGCGTCTTCGTGAAATCGATGAATTGGTCCGGGATGATGAAATCGCCTGGCTTCATCTCCTCCTTCAGCGAGCCGACGGCGCACGGCGACACGATGGCCTTGACCCCGAGCTCCTTCATCGCCCAGACGTTGGCCCTGTAATTCACCGCATGCGGCGGGAAGACGTGCCCCTTCCCGTGGCGCGGGATGAACGCAACGGCCGTCCCGTCCAGCTCGCCGATTTCCACGGGAGCGGAAGGCGCCCCGTAAGGCGTCGACATCTTTAGTGTCTCCATTGGCTGGAAGATGCCAGACTCGTACAGCCCCGAACCGCCGATTATGCCGACCTTCGCAGTGCTCACTTTCTCACCGCCACGAGCATTGCGCGCGGCGATAAGAAGCTAACGATTGCCCGCGGTGCGCCCAACCGCTACAATCAAATACGCCGAGGGGGATTCAAGAGCGATGAGCAAGAGCCTCTCCCAGCTCACGGCCGCCGACAGGATACTCCTCCACCTCAGGGAGCACTGGCTCGCCAGCGGCAGGCTCGAGTTTCCGACGAGCATCACCCAGCGCGGCATCGCCGACGCCACGGGGCTCGTCCTCACGCACATCCCGAGGGCGCTCAAGCGGCTGCGCGACGACGGCCTGGTCCGCGAGGTCAGCGGCCACATCGAGGGCGAGAGCCGCAGGTACAAGGCGTACTTCCTCACGGACGAGGGAATGCGCGTGGCTGCGGCGATGCGCACCGAGATGTTGGCATCCGATGTCCGTGTCAAGCGAGGCGATTCCGTCATCGCCATGAGGCTCGGCGATGCTCTCGAGATGGCAGGCCCAGGCGCGACGATTTTCGAAGTTGTCGGGAAGGCCGGGGAGGACGGCGTGCTCGACCTCGGGCGCTCCCGTGGGATGGCGAAGCCTGCGCCGAAATCAGACCTGACAGACGCTCCCCCGCGAAGCCTCTTCCTCGACCGCGAGGAGGAGAGGCGCCACCTCGAATCTTTCGTCGAGAGGCGCGGCCCGCGCGTCCTGGCAATAGTCGGCGGTGCGGGAATCGGCAAGACTGCGCTGGTCCGTGAGTTCGCCGAGAACGCGAAAGCCCGCGCGCGCGTCGTTTGGGTCGATGTCCGCGCCAACCCTTCGCATGTTACTCTCCTACCGAAGATGGCGTCTGGGCTGGGCGGGCCCGAGTGCCAGGCGCAGTCCCCCGAATCCGCCGGAAGGCAGGCGGCGAAGCTGCTGGACGAGGCCGACGGCATCGTCATCCTCGACGGATACTACGACGTCCCCGAATCCACGGTGGAATTCTTTCAGGCGCTCGTGGGCTCTCTGCGTCCCTCGGACGCTGGTGCCAGGCTCGTGATTACCCTGCGCGAGGACACGCCGTCGTACAACCGATTCTACGGCCGCCGCGAGGTCGAGTCCGGCGCCGTCGAGGAGCTGCACATCCGCGGGCTCGGTCCGGAAGACTCGCGGGCGCTGCTGGGGGTCGAGGGCATTGATGCCGACGCGATGAAGCGCATCTACCTCCTCACAAAGGGCTCGCCCCAGGCGCTCAAGCTCATAGCCGCGGGGGACTTCGAAAGGCTGAAGGAGACCACGCGCTTCACGAACGAGGAGATACGCCTGATAATGTTCCTGAAGACTGTCAAAGCCGTGAAATGCTAGACGGCCATCCGCGGTGGCCTAGACATCCAGCAGCACCTTGGCGTACCCTTTCTCCCTGTTTATCTCGAGCATGTGGTACGTCACGGCCTTGATGCCCCCCTTGAGCCCGTGGCGCTCGGGATCCATGCGTTCGCCGCGCGACGTGGAGCGGAGGGTCCAGCCCTCCTCGATTGTGATATCGTGCTCGCACAGGAGCAGCTGCTCGCTGTCCAGGTAGAAGAGCATCTCGCTGAGCCAGGCGACGAGGAGCCCCTCCAAATCCTGGGCGTCCACGGTGATGGCACGCACCTCGACGGCGCGCACCGTGTCGAGGTCGCACACCACGCCCGCGAGGCCACTCGCAGCCTCGGAAAAAATCTCAGCCAGCGTGGAGCCATAGGCTATGATTCCCACGTCGGCCGTGTGCTCGAAGTACTCGAATCGCCCGCACATTGCCACGAGATACCTCCATTTCCCATAAATTACTTGTGAAAATAGATTTAATAGGGAGCAGAACTTTGCTGCGTTCATGCGCGTGAGCATACTCGGCTGCGGGGCAATCGGCGGGACTCTGGCCAGAGCCCTGCAGAGGATGGACGGCATAACGGACGTCGTCCTCTTCGACATCCACGCAGAGAAGGCGGAGACGCTGCACGCCGAGCTTCCGAAGGCCAAGCGCGCGGAGACGCTGGAAGAGGCAATCGCCGGCGGCGACCTCATCGTGGAGGCCGCGAACCAGGACGCGGTGATGGAGTTCCTCCCCATGGCGCTTGAGGCCGGGAAGGACGTCCTCGTGCTGAGCGTCGGCGCGCTCCTCAACTACGACTTCAGGAACCGGTGCCGGGACATCGCTGCCAGCAAGGGGCGGAAGATTTACATCCCCAGCGGGGCGGTCAGCGGCATCGACGGCCTCTGCGCGGCGGACGAGGGGGACATAGAGGAGGTCATCCTGATGTCTTACAAGCCCCCGGCGGCGTTCGAGGGAGCCGAGTACTTCAAGAAGCGCGGGATAGATTTGACAAAGATCACCACCCCAAAGGTCGTCTTCGACGGCTGGGCGCGCGAGGCGGTCAAGTTATTCCCCAAGAACATCAACGTGGCTGCGACGATTTCGCTCGCTGGCGTGGGCTTCGAGAAGACGCGCGTGAAGCTCGTCGTCGACCCAGGCGCTACAAAGAACACCCACCGCCTCATCGTCAAAGGAAAATTTGGGGAGATTGAGGCATGGACGCGCAACGAGCCGTTCCCGAGCAACCCGCGCACGAGCTACCTGGCTGCGTTATCCGCAATCTCCGCGATAAAGAAGATAGCGGGGACCGTGTGGGTCGGGGTTTGAGGAAAAAGTTATCTGCTCGACGGCGATATAAGAAACGACGGAGGAAAAAGATGCCCATCATCGAAATCCGCGCTCTCCCACAAAAGCAGACGGTCTCTCTGAAAAAGGTAATATCCAAATTGAACAAGGACCTCGCGACCGCCTGCGGGTATGGGCCGAAGCACGTGTGGATAACCTGGACTAACATAGAGCCGGGATTGTATTTCGAGGGAAGAGATTCCGCGCCCCTTCAACCGAAAGATTCGCATCCGCCGCTTGTTAACGTCATGGCGTTCGGGAAAAAGCAAGACCTCGAAATAGGATTGATGCTGAAAACCGTATCCGAGTCCCTTTCCGATTCTCTTTCCCTGGGCGGCAACGTATTCGTGAGATACACCGAGCTAAAGCCAGGAAGATTGGCATCCGGCGGTGAAATAGTAAAATGAGCGGTGCGCACATTAAAAGCCAAAGAGGTGAATATGCATGAAGAAAACCGCTGAAAGAAGTAATGAAAGGAATAAAACCATCAAACAGACCATGACGTTCAAGGCCACGCCCCAAGAGATGTACGAAATTTTCATGAACTCGCGCAAGCACACGGTAGCAACGGGAATGAAGGCAAAGGTCAGCCGCAGAATCGGAGGAAAGCTGTCGGCGGGCGGCGGTTACATCAGCGGCGAGAACGTCGAACTGGTTCCGGACAGGAAGATAGTCCAAAGATGGCGCGGCGAGGACTGGCTGGAAGGCCATTATTCGTTGGCGTCGTTCGTGCTTGTGAAGGTGAGGGAAGGAACCAAGCTGAAACTCACCCAGACGGGCGTCCCAGCGGAGCAATTCGACAATGTCAGCGAGGGCTGGCACACCTTCTACTGGAATCCAATCGCGAAGTGGCTCGAAACTACCTCGCGCCAATCTATCGCTCGAAAATAGCGCTGAGGAATATCGAGGTTCTGCGAGAGAGGCCGGTTCAGAAATCGTCCAGTATCCACTTTTTAACGGCCTCCCTGCACCGCCTGAATCCCTCGATTCCCCCGCCCGACGGATCTTCGAACCCGCGGTGCCTCATCTCCTTCGCCCCGGCGAAGAAGGGGCATGCGGCGTGCGCGCCCCCGCACAGCGTCACGACAAGCTCGAATTCCTGGCCCTCGAACTCGCTAAGGTGCTTCGAGCGGTGGCCAGAGATGTCGATGCCAATCTCGCGCATCACCTCGATGGCGAGCGGGTGCACGCGCGACGGCTCAGTGCCGGCGCTGGACGCCACCCAGGATTCGCCATTGAAATGCCGCAGCAAACCCTCTGCCATCTGCGAGCGCGCAGAGTTGTGTGTGCATAGGAAAAGGACGCGCTTCTTACCTGCAAGAATCACCATAGGTTGAACCCCCAGAATCTCAAAGCGTATATGACCCCCAAGGTGACCATCGTCGCCGCGAAGACAGGCTGAATCCATTTGCCAGCGGCAAGGAATTTAGAGTATATCTTGCTCTTCATGCCGCCTATCGCCGCGCAGAACGACGTCACGACCACGGCTCTCCCGAGCGCGAAGACGCACATCATCGCCACGCCCGCGAGCAACGTGACCTTCCCGCTCATTATCAGGACGAGGACCGGCAACACCATGGCTAACGCACACGGTGTCCACCCGATTGTGAACAATATCCCCAGAGTTAAACCGGCCAGACCGCGCCTTCCCTTTCCGATGCGATTCAACAACTTCTTCGTACCATCATCGGAGCCGCACGATTCGGTTTCTTTAGACCTACGCAAGCGCTTCAGCGCATCGCTTATCGGCCAGACAACGTTGATGCCGAGGATTATCAACGCTACGCCGACGAAAAGCGAGAACGTTGTAGAGGACTCGATGAAGATGCCTACGTAGGACGCCAGCGCGCCCAGCATCGCGAAGGTGAGCACCATCCCGACCGAGAAGGTCACCCCTATCAATATCCCGGCCTTCCAGTCAGGCGCGCGCTTCACTCCTGCGTTTTCATCCTTCTCCGACGAGATGACAAACGAGACCAGGGCGAAGAGCATGAAGAGGGAGCATGGAGAGAAGCTCGACACTATGCCCAGGAGGAATATTCCGACATATGTAGTACCCTCGTCTAGCTCGCCTTGGAAACCGACCCATTCGCCGTCGGCAATGGCCCGCACGTCTTCCCGCAGCGAGGCGGCGGTCTGCACCCCGTCGACCTCCCCGCGGCTCATGGTGTAAATGTGGTACACGCCTACGACGTTCTGCTCTCGATCTATCAACACAAGGGTGGGGTTGGCAAAGTTACCGTCCACGTCCCAGTACTTCTGGTAAAGACCTGCGGCGGCGTACGGCTCGCGCTCTTCGACCCAGTGCCAGGAGGCGTTAATCCCGTACCAGTCCCGTACCAGCTCCCACCCGTCGTCCGAGTACGCGTTCTTCCGGACGTTCATGGTGATTATGGTCACGTTCGCATCGCCGTACAGGGCGGCCAGCTCCTGAATCTGGTCCCTCATGTGCCTCTCGCACTCGATGCACACTGGGTTCTCGAGCTGCGTGATGTGGAGGATTGTGATGTTCCCCATTGAATCGGACAGCGAGAACGTGCGGCCGAGGTAGTCCGTTGCCGTGAAGTCGTCGGCCGGCACTATTTCCCCGGTGGCCCCGTCCCCGAGTCGGTCGAAGGCGACGAACGATGTGGCCAGGACGGCAACGACCAGAACTGACGCGACGATGATGAGCGCGACCCGTCTCTTTTCCATCATTCACACCCCCGAACATTCTTGATAATATTTTAAAGCCTGATGGACCCAGCTGTCCAACGTGCTTTCTGCCACCTCGCCCTCCCAGCCGTGCCAGGCAATCACGGCGCTGCCATTGGCATCCTTGACCTTTGTCAGGACGATAGTTAGCGGGACGTAGTTCGGCGCGTCATCCGGGTCGTAAATCGAGAGGGCATCGGACGCGCGCGGTTCGTCCGTGCCGTGCAGCAGGTCGAAGTAGCTCATGGAACCAGCATGGTCATCGTAGATGTTGTCGCAGTACGCGACCATGTTCTTGCAGGGGATGCAGAGCTCGCTGTGCGAGAGGACCATCACAGCCCCGGTTTCCAGAGCGGCGAGCGCCCAAGATGGATGCGGGACCGCCGAACCTGACAAAGGGTGCACGGTGGGATAGTTAGTCCAGAACTCGTTTTCACCAGTCCCTACACCGTGCGGTTTGTCTGCGGCCTTCTGGATCGAGCCGACGACAACGAGCGACATAATGACGATCGAAACAACAACGACTGTGAAGAGAATCTCCTTCAAGGGCGTCTTTTTATCATCCATCAACCCACCAGGCCGTAATCCCCGTAATATGAGAGCGCGTCGTCGAACCATCCTTCCAGGTCATCCTGGTAGACGACACCCTCCCAGCTGTGCCAGATTATTTCGCCGCCCGGTCCCTTGGAAAGGACGATAGGCAGGGGCACGTAATGCTGCGCGCCGTTCGGATCGTACGCTGCGAACGTCTCTGTCGCCTGGGGTTCGTTCGTGCCCGCAATCAGCTCGTAAAATGCGATTTGAGAACCATATGATGGCTCCACGTTGTTGTATATCCCGACCATGGTGTTGCAAGGCGCGCAACCCTCGGTGTGCGTGAGTATGAAGACGGGCTTTGTCTCGAGAGCGCTCCTAACCCACTGTGGGTGGCTGACAACCATGCCCGCAGATTGATGGTCGGCCGGATAAACGGTCCAGAAATCGTTGGCGCCCGAGCCAATGTCCCGCCTGTCGGTGGAAACGGCTCCGGCTGTTGTGAACGACCATGCGTACATGCCGCAGTCGAGCGGGTTCCCGCAAACGCACCGCGCCCCGCTGCCGATGGTGACCCGATACGTAGTCGCATCTGCCAGAGGCTGGGAAGGCGTGTAGGTCACCGTCCTCCCGTTCCATGAGTACGAGCCCCACGTCTGCGGGGCAGTTGAGAATGAAGACTGGACGCTGGATTCAACCATATCTCTTGTGAAGCTGACGCTGATGACGCTCCCCGTCGAAATCGAGGATCCGATTGGCGAATTGGAAGCGACTGTCGGCATCGTGGTGTTGACGGTTGTCCCATTTTCGTCTCCATCGCCGATGTAAAAATACGCGGTCGCCGAGATTATCACTACTGCCGCAACGACGAGGGCGAGCATCTTCTTGCCGGACGAGAATATCTTTCCGCAGCTCGGGCACCTCATGGCGCTGGGCTTTACCGCCGCGTCGCAGTAGTAGCACTCGATGTAGCCCTTCGCGAGCAGCTCCTTCTTCCTATCGCCCTTGGCGCGTGCTTTCCTAGACATGGCCATTCACTTTTCTTGAGCTGACGGAGCCCACGTAGCTCTTTCCGGTTCCGGTCAGGCTGTACATAATCCAGTTGCCGTCCCGCTCGCTATCGACCAGCCCAGCATTTTTTAGAATAGCGAGATGGTACGAAAGCTTCGAGTCCGGAACGTTCACTATCTCCTTGATGACGCAGACGCACAGCGGCTGGACGGTCAGTATGCTTAGAATCCTCAGGCGCAGCGGGTCCGAGAGGGCACCGTAGACCTGGCTCATGGCCGCAATCTTCCCCTCGTCGATGTTCAGCTTCTTCGGCCGCGCGGGAGTCCTTCCGTCCCCGCATCCTGAATTCGTTGATTTCACCATGCGCGCACGCCCTTTGGAAATACCCAACTATTTTTGAAACGTCATGGGATAGGTTATATTGAGTTTATAATACTTATTGTCGTGATTAATACTTCGGCCATAGCTGACGGAACAAACATTAAATACCCTGAATGTATTTCGGAATAATTAGAAATGCTTTGGAGGCATTCATGGATTACACGGGGCCGTACGTCGAGCTGCTGTGGGCGGGCTTTTCGAGCCTGGCTGACTACCTGTCGGCCCACGTGCTGCTCTGCCTAGTGCCGGCGTTCTTCATCGCCGGGGCGCTGTCAGCTTTGCTGGACAAGGAATCCATCACTAAGTACCTGGGCCCGGACACGCCGCGCTACATTTCGTATCCCATCGCCGCGGTCGCCGGCCTCCTCATCGCCGTATGCTCCTGCACGATTCTCCCTCTTTTCGCGGGCATCTGGAAGAAGGGCGCGGGTCTCGGTCCTGCGGTCACGTTCCTCTTCACGGGCCCGGCGATAAACATCCTGGCGATAACGTACACGGGCAGCCTCATCGGCTGGGACATCGCCGCTGCGCGCGGGGTTCTCGCCATCCTTTTCGGGATTCTCATCGGCCTCTCGATGGGGCTCGTCTTCGGCAGGCGGGACCGCGCATCCAGGGCCGCAGGCAAGGCGAAACCCACGACCGGGTGCGACTACGCCCCTGCGCCATCCGAGGAATCGGCGCCAGCCAGCAGGTCGGCCAAGCGCAGAACCCCCATCCTCCTTGCCCTCCTCGTGGGCATCCTGCTCGCTGGGACGGCGCCCGTCGCGTACCTTTTCGGTTGGTCCGCCTGGGAAGCGCTCCTGTTCGCCCAGTTGCCGATGGCACTGGCGGTCGCAGCGGCTGCAGCGGCCTGGGCGCTGAAGGCCAACACGCGCGACGAGAACGCGGCCTGGATGCGCGAGACGTGGTTCTTCACGAAGATGATTCTGCCCCTGCTGCTGGTAGGCGTGTTTGTAGCCGGGATATTCGGGGAGCTCATCCCCGAGAACCTGGTGGCCGATTACGTCGGCTCCAACACTTTGACGGCAAACATCATCGCCGTAACGTTCGGCGTCTTCATGTACTTCCCGACTCTCGTCGAGGTGCCAGTGGCAAGGATGTTCCTCGACTTGGGGATGGCGCGCGGCCCGCTGCTGGCGTACCTGCTCGCCGACCCGGAGCTATCCCTGCAGAGCATGCTGGTGATAAGGAAGCTGATGGGGTCGAAGAAGACGCTGGTGTACGTCGGGCTGGTGGCGGTGCTGTGTACGATGGCAGGTTTAATATTCGGAATGTTCGTGAGGTGAAAACATGAAAATCGAGATGTTCGGAGTCGGATGCGCGAAGTGCGTGAGCCTGGAGAAGAGCGTGCGCGAGGCCGTGAAGCAGATGGGGATTCAGGCCGAGGTCGCGAAGGTGACGGACATCGATGCGATGGTCGAGCAGGGCATCATGTCGACGCCAGCGCTGGCCATCGACGGAAAGATAGTGTCCGCAGGCAAGACGCTGTCCGTCCAGGATGTCGTCGCCCTGATTCAGAAGGCCAAGGTGTGAGTTTG
>DAIRED010000047.1:0-11006 GCA_036795795.1 Thermoplasmatota archaeon
CGGGCAGGTCCAGGTCGTTTATGTGCAACTGCGCCCCCCGACATCATCCCGATTTCGGCGGGGCGCCGCCGGAGCCGTCGGGCTTCGCTGGAGCGCCCCCCGCCGACTGTTTAGCTCCGCTCCCAGGTTGGGCAGGCTTCTTCGGCACCTTTCCAACCGGCCCCTCGGCCGGCGTGTTCACGGACTCGAGCGGGTGCTCGGGCTGGCCCCCGACGACCTTGGCCTTGCCGCGGCCGCGCCGCCTCAGCATGTAGATTGTCGCCGCTATCCCACCCACGATGATGGCTATGGAAACGCCAAGCAGCACCGAGGTCGGGGGCAGCTTGCCAGATACCCACTCGGAGTAGGGCTCGCCCTCGTTGAGGCCGAGCGTGGATGCGACGTTCCCCGACGGGTCCGAGGCGTTGACGTAGTAGACGAAGGTGCCGTCCTGCGCCTGCTCCAGTATCTCCGTTGTGTACGTGCCTGCGGTCGCTGTCGGGGACATCGTCTTCTCGATGTACCTCTTGCCGCCGACCGGGATGAAGTGCATCGTGACCGAGGTCACCTCGTGGTTGTCCGACGCCGTCACCGTGACGATTATCGTGCCGTTCCGCTGGACCAACACGGGAACGCCCAGAATCGGGGCGACGTCGTCCGCAGATTCCACGCCGTTGTTGGTCGTGATGAGCGTGTTGTTCGACGTGTCGGTCGCCACTATGCGGTAGCTGAATGCGCCGATGTCCCCCTGCGCCGGGAGCGTCGCGGTGTAGTTGTCCCCCGAGACGTGGGTCATGTTGGCCGCGTGGACCACGTCGCTCTGGACGGTGTTGTACTCCACCTGCACGCGCGCGAGCCCGATGCCGTCCGTGACCGTCGCGTCGATTTGAGCCGGGGCGTCGAAAGCCACGGTCGTAATCGGAACGTGGGCGACCTGCGGGAGGATGTTGTCGACGACTTCAATCTCCAGGTACAATCCCTCGCTCAGGTTGGCCGGGAGGCTGCCCTGGTTGCCGACGGTGTCGCTCGCCTCGATGTAGTAGATTATCGTGCCGAGCACCCACTGCGCTGGGATTGCGGCCTCGTAGTTCTGGGCGGAGTTTTCCAGCATCGGAACGGAGAGGAAGCTTGCGGCGCTGCCGTTCAGCTTGTAATGGAGGCTCACATCGGATATCCCCGTGTAATCGACGACGGTGGCTTCCACCACCGCTTCCACGTCGTAGCCCGTCTCCTCGGGAGCGTCGTAGAGCTCGACCATCGGCCCGTCCACGTCGAGGCCGGTCGAGAAGCTCCACGAGTACGGCGATGCCATGACGTTCCCCGCCATGTCAATCACGGCGGCGGCGATTGTGGCCGTGTATGTTGTAGAATACTCGAGGTGCCAGCCCTCCGGCTCGATGGTCACCCTGTCGCCGTAGCCGGACCATGCCAGCACCATCTCGGTGCCCGCCCAGGAGTCCACGCCCGCCGCCAGCTGGAACGACGAGGCGAACGAATCCTTGTTCACGGGCTCAGAGAACGTGACGGACAATCGCTCGTACGCGGAGACGCCCGTCGCGCCTGGCGCTGGGGCGGCCCCGAGGACGTGCGGCGCCCACGAGTCCGAGAGCACCGTGGTGGAGAAGTAGATGTTGCTGCCCCCGCGCCTGTAATCCTCCCAGGCCACGTGGGCGTCGCCGCCCGTCACGACCAGGGCCGGCATGTAGCGCGAGCCTGATGTCGTGTCGCTGACCACGTCCGGAACGCCGAACGAGGCTCCGCCGTCCGCGGAGCTGGCCACCTTGATTTCGGCGCTCTCCTGTACCCAGGCGACGGTCACGGTGGTCCCGTCGTCGGAGACCGAGATGTCGGCGCTCTGCTGCTGGACGTTGACGTCGCTGGCATTCACGCGCACGTTGGCGCCTGGCGCGTCCGAGCTGCCATAATATATATCGAAGCGGTTGGTCCATGTCTTGTCCCTGCTGTCGTGCCAGGCCATGTGGGCGACGCCGGTCGCGTCGAGCTCGACCGCAGGCACCATCTTCTCACCGACACCCGAGCTGATTTGAACGTCGTCAGCGAAGGTCGCCCCGCCGTCGGTCGAGTTTGCGTAGTAGATGTTGGGCTTGCCGCCCCAGCGCGCCTCGTGCCAGGCGACGCCTATGTCGCCGTTGGGGGCGATGTCCACGTCCGGCGACGTCGCCGCGCCAGTGTAGAAGCTGCCCGACGAGTCCACCCGCACCTGAGTCGGCCAGGTCAGCCCGCCGTCCTCCGAGACCGCGCAGTAGATGTGGCTCTCGGTGCGCTTGTAAATCATCGAGTTGCCGCTCCCGGTCGCGACGACCTTGCCGTCGGGGGAGATGGATACGCCGTGCATGGTGTTCGCGACGCGGTCGGTGGCCGCCTCATGCGACGCTGCAGAGGCGTTCCACATCCGGGCTCTGGCGTCCGCGCCGCCCGTGGCCACCCTGTCCGACCCGGGGAGCCAATCGACGGCCTTCACCGGTCCGAGGTGGCTCGACAGCGTGCCCATCAGGGCCTCGCCCGCGACCGGGTCGAGGTAGAGCGCCGTGGTCCCGTTCTCGACGGCGACCGCCAGGTTGCCCGCGTCCGACCACGAAATCGAGTTGGCGTAGCCCCCGGCCACCGTGATGGAGCGCACCTGTGCCCCGGTGGTGGCGTTCCAAATCCTGACGGAGTTGTCGAATGAGCTGGACGAACTCGCACCCGACGAGGATGCGACGTGCTTGCCGTCGGCCGAGAACGCGACCGATGTCACGGAGTTACCATGCTGGCCGAGCGCGAGCGGCGCGCCGGTGCCGACGTTCCAGAGCGTCACGTTGAAGAAGCTATTGGGCTCGCCCGGGGCGGTGCTGGAGTACTCGCCAACGCCGTTGTAGGCAGCCGCGAGCATCGTGCCGTTCGGGGACCAGGCGACCCAGTTGGAGGGGTTGCGTCCCGTCACGAAGCTGTCGAGCTCTGCGCGGGTCGATGCGCTCCAGACCTTAATCGTGTAGTCCCAGGACGACGTGGCCAGCTTCGCGCCGTCGGGCGACCAGACGACACACGTCACGACGTCGGCGTGCCCGGAGAGGTTGCCGACGAAAGCGCCCGTGGCCGCGTTCCACAACTTCACGAGGCCATCCTCCGACGATGATGCCAGCATCGTCCCGTCGGGGGAGAAGTCCACCGACGTCACCGAGGCGGAGTGCCCCTTCAGGTTGAATATCGGCGCGCCAGTCGTGGAGTTCCACAGGCGGACCTCGTTCCTCGAGCCCTCGTCCTTCCAGACGACAGCCGCGCGGTTGCCGCTGACGGATATCGATGGGGTCCACTGGGGGCCGTCCACGACCTTGTTCACGATGCCGACTGGCTCGAAGGACTCGGCGGACGCCCCGAGCCTCGCAGCCCGGATGTTCGTGTCCTGGCCCTGGAACTCCGACCATGCGATGATTGCTGTGCCGTCCGACGCCACGCCGATTGCGGGGGCGCCCTGCGTGAAGTTGTTCGCCGTGTCGCTGCTGACCTCGATATTGGGCCAGAGGAACGACGTGCCGTTCGTACCGCTGCGTGAGTAGTAGATATCGGGGTCGGACGTTCCGCTGCGGTAATCCGTCCAGGCCACGTGCAGGACTCCGTCGGGCCCGGCGGCCAAGCTGGGGCTCGTGTGCTGAACCAGGGAGGCCTCGTTGACCATAACGTTCTCGCTCCAAGTCGCCCCCCTGACCCCCAGCGGCACAAGCAAAGCGCCGGAGACCGCGAGGCAAGCTATCGCCGCTGCCACGAACCTGTTGAATCTCATCGTGTCACCCGTTTCCGTTTGGAGATACCTGAATAGGTTATTTATTCCTTGCCTCCCCATGAAAACCTTTTTATGCGGGGTGCGTTATATACTGAGCCACAGGATGGGGTGCGCGTGGAAACCGAGCCGGGCGAAGTTCAGGAGCAGCCTTCTGCGGAAGCTGGCGAATCCGTCGGGATAGTGTACGGCGAGATAGGCACGCAGGATTTCACTTGCAGCGTGACCGCTCCGTTGGAACGGATGGACTACGTCCAGGTCAAGCACGAGAGCTACGGCAACATGCTCTGCCAGGTGATGGAGGTGGAGCGCCACAGCGACCTCTCCGAGGAGCGCGCGCTCAGGCTGGCCAACGGGCAGCCGATGCCCATCAACGAGAGGATAAGGGCTCGCGTGAACGTCGTCGGATACAGGGACGACCGCGGCCTGCTCCAAAGCCCAGGGACGCCGGTGAGGACCGGGGAACTGGTTTACAAGGCGGAGGATTCGCTCATCAAGAAGGTCCTCGGATTGAAGGCCGGGGAGAAGACCGGCGCATACGTCGGGCTGCTCAAGGGCCACGACATGCAGGTCCTGCTGGACATCAACTTCCTCGTCAACAAGCACATGAGCATCTTGGCGATGACCGGCGGCGGCAAGTCGTACATGAGCGGCGTCGTCATCGAGGAGCTGATGAAGCACAACGTCACGGTCGTCATCGTGGACCCGCACGGCGAATACTCCACCATGGCCCACCAGGGCAAGACCGACGACATGTGCAGGCGCTTCGGAGTCACGCCGCGCGGCTACGCCGACAAGATATCCGAGTTCTCGCCGGACACGAAGTCCAACCCCCACGCCAAGCCTCTGAAGTTCACCCTGGCCAACATGGAGGCGCGCGAGCTTCTCTCCGTCCTGAACGTCAAGGACATCAAGCGCGTGCTGCCGACGCTTAAGAGCGCCATCGAAACCCTCAGAACGGCGAAGCCGAACTACACCATCGACGACGTGATTAACATCCTGGACGCCAACGAGGACGTGGACTGCGGCAACCTGATAGCGGACCTGCAGTACCTCAAGGAGGCGAACATCTTCGCCGCCAACGGCACGAAGATAAGCGACATAGTCCAGAAGGGCAAGACGACGATACTGAACATGCGCGGAGTCCCCGCGGACACGGCGCAGCTGGTCGTCAAGCGCATCGCGACCGCGCTGTACGAGCTGGCGAAGCTGAAGGAGGTCCCGCCGATGATGGTGCTCTTCGAAGAAGCCCACAACTACTGCCCGCAGGGCGAGGCGACCGATTGCAGCAAGATCATCAGGACCCTCGCGCAGGAGGGCCGCAAGTTCGGTCTCGGTCTCTGCATCATCACGCAGCGGCCGGCGCGCGTCGACAAGAACGTCCTGAGCCAGTGCAACACCCAGATAATACTGAAGATAAACAACCCGCTCGACCTCAAGGCCGTCACGTCGTCGATAGAGGGCCTGACGCCCGGCATGGACGACACGATACAGCGCCTGCCCATCGGCATGGCGCTCGTGTCCGGCGGCGGCCTCGGGTTCCCGATGATAGTCGAGGTGAGGCCGCGCGAGACGAAGCACGGCGGGGAATCCATCAAAGTCATTGAAGATTGATTACATGGATTCCTCAGCAGAATCAACTCGAATGCCACATCGCATCCATCCGTAGATTCTGCGGAGAATCAATCAAAGTGATAGAAGATTGATGGATTGCCTCTTCGCTTGGCATAATCAATGGGCTCGAATCCGATACTGGCCGATGATTCTGCGGCGGCGAGTCGATTAAGGCCATCGAAGACTGAGCTGGCGATAGGCAAATCTCTGTCAATCGGACGGCCGCAATTCTACCAATTCACAGTCCACTCCGCATCCGCCGTCACGCGTATCCAGTACGCCTTCCCCGGAGCCATGAGCGACGCGCCGGTGAGCGCGACCGTCTTGTACGTCGCGGCGCCGTCGAAGCCCTCGACCAGGTCGTAGGGGACGCCTGCGAGCGCCGTCGCGACGGTCCTCTGGGTGTTGGACGGGTAGCCGACGAGGTTCCATCCCGCTTTGAGGGAGACGACCGTGGAGGCCTGCGCAGAACCGGTGACGTTGATGAAGCCGTCGCCGACGGTCGAAACGTAGAGCCATATGCCCATCGACGCCGTGACCGCGCCGAGGTCGTTCAGCGCGGCGCCCCATGCCGAATTGTACTGCTTCCAGAGGTCTGCTGGCGTGGATGGATTGTACCACATCGCGCGCGTCCACGACGTGTCGCCATCGCGGTCCGCCAGCGCAGTGAGGATAGATGTGTCCGCCGGAGTCAGCGGAAGCGAAATCAGGTTCCAGCCGGCGACGACCGGTATCTCGAAAAACAGCGGGGCGTCCTCGCCGACGTATGCCAGCGCCCACCGAGTCTTCACTGGCGAGGCGTCCGCGTACGTCGCGTTGATGTTCGCGCCGTGCGCCACCATAAGAACGCCAGCGGCGTTCGTCTCAGATATAGTAATCGTCCCCTGGAACGTGCCCGCGCTGACCTGCGTGCAGACGACGCTCTCACCGGCGGGCTCGGCGGCGCTCTTGACGTTCACCGTCACGCTGCCGCTGAGGTCCGTGTCGTGGACCGTGACCTGGACGGTGTCCTCGGAGTTGTATCGATCCCTGCTGAAGTCGACGGTGCTCATCCGGAACCAGTCGAGCACGCGCTGCGTGAGCAGCGTCTGGTTCGCGGCGCCGACGACCTGCGTCAGGTCGAAGCCGAAGAAGGCGGTCTTCCACGTCCCGCTGTCCTTCTTGACTGCGTACTGGAGGCCGTAGGAGCTGCCCATCGACGACGTCGCCCCCGCTGCGACGGCCATCGTGTCGGACTGCGCGCGTGTGAGCGGCGCGTCTGTTATCTTGAAGACGTTCGTTCCGCCTATGGCATCTCCGGTCCCGTTCGCCCAGCTCATGTTCGTCATCACGGTGCTGCCGTATGTCGCTCCGAGGTAGGTGCTCAGGAACGCGGAGTCTACGCCGGGGTAGTAGGTGTTCGTGCTGCCGAGCGCGGACGAGAGCCTGGGCGAGGCGAACCACGCGCACTTGCCCGTGCCGAGGAACGATTTGATGTTGGCGATTTCGGTGGTGTTGAGTGCGCCTGAGACACGGTTGGCACCCGTGAGCCAGATGAGAATCTCGTACTTGTTCATCACCGTCAGCGACGCGTTGTTGACGACCTTGACGTACGGGTAGCCCAGCGCCGTCAGCGCCGCCTCGTACGATGCCTGCAGCTCGTAGTTGCAGTCGTCGTCCACTAGGAGGATCGGAGCGTTCCTCGGCCAAACATTGACAATGCCGTGCTGGACGTTGTTGGTTTCCGCCGTCTCTGTGATAGTGTTGTCCGGGTCGACCTGCACGTAGATGTCGTGTGGGCCGTGCGGCTGCGCGAGCCAGGAGACGCTGGTCTTCGCCTTGCCGTAGGCAGCGAGGGTAGCGATGGTGACGTTGGCGCCTATCTGCACGCCCCCGGCGCCAGGCACGCCATCGAAAAACTTGACCTTCACGCTGCTGGCGACCTTGTTGCCGGAGTTGTAGGTGTAAGACGAGAGCGTCACCGTCGTGCCATTCAGCAGCGGCGGTGCTGCCTCGGCGTACGGAAGGCTAGCGGACAGCTCCGCGAATGTGGTGAGGGGTCTGAGCAGGTCTAAGGTCATCGTCGCGCCCCGCGCGCTGACGTTGCAGAACGACCAGCCCGAGTTGGCGCCGGTGCCCATGTAAGTGTTCGGCGTCGTCAGGGGCGTCATGCCCGTCGGGTCGTCGTGGAACGGGTCCGTCGGCTCGCCGCGGTTCTTCTTCAGGCGCAGCTCCTGGGAGCCGTCGAGGTAGTCCCACTCTTCGACGGCCAGCCGCATGCGGTTCGCGTTGCTCTGCACACCGTTCGCGTCGTAGTGCCATATTACCAGGCCGCTGTTGTGGAGGTAGCGGTTGAACTTGGCGCACGTGTTGTTCACGTACTGGAAGTAGAACCACTCGCTCGTGCTGAGCTGCACCCTTATCACGGAGCTGGTGGCCGTGAACTCGTAGTGGTTGAGGGTGGCGCCCTTTGTCGTTGCGCTGACCATCGTCGGCGTCAGCCAGCCGAGCGTGACGTACTTTGAGTACGGGTTGAAGTGCGGCGGGTTGCTCCCCGCGGGGTGGCCGAGCCAGCTTCCGCCGGCCATGACTTCCCACTCCCCCGTACCCTCGGTCGTGTATGTGGTGTCGTAGTAGTCGGGGCACCCGAGGGTGTGGCCCATTTCGTGGCAGAAGACCCCGATGTTCGTCCCGACCTCCGGCCCGCAGCATCCCCCTTCGATGGTGACGCCGTCGGCCGTGCCGTAATTCAGCGTCGTCGCGAAGCTCCAGATGTGGTTGGGGTTCCCCGTCGCCGACTGATCCGGTCCGGCGTGGATGAAGATGACGAAATCGTAGTTGTACGAGGCAAAGTTGACCGTCGGGTCGGCCAGGGCGAGAGCGCGCGTCATGAAGAGCGAGTCCGTCGGCGCGTAGTCCGCGGCCGCACCCGACACCCTGAACGGCCCCACGACGTCGAACCAGGGCGTGAACGCCCCGTAGGAGTTCTCGACGTAGAACTCGGTCATCGTCCCCGTCGGGTTCCCGCCAGTGCCATTGAGCAGGTTCTCGAAGTAGACCTGGTCGTGGCCTGCAAGGAACCTGTCGTCGACGCCCGTGGCCTGGAACTCGACCATGATGATTACGTACTTGACGACAGCGTCCGCCGCATTGTTAGCCTGGAAGCTGGCGAACAGGTCGTCCCTGGAGTCCTTTCCCTCGCCGTCCAGCCAGACGCTATCCGAGCCGCCGCCCGATGCAAGGGCGAAGGGCTGCGGGTCGATTCCGACACGCGTCGGGGAGGGGAGGGATTTCCCGTCCTCCTTCGAAGTGGAATAGGTGAACCAGCCCCTCTCGTCCATGACCGCGACCTGGCCGTCGGGGAGCTCGACGCCGCCGCCAATCTCCATCCCGCGGACATGGCCTTCGAACGACGTCCCGTCTGGCTGGGTGAAGAGCTGCTCCTCCGGGCACGGCACGTAATAATCGTAGATGCCGAAATCATCGGCTGCGGGCTCGAAGGAATTCTGAGAGAAATTCGTCGGCACCATCGGAACGCACAGCGCTGCGAAAACCAGCGCGGCGACCAGCCTCTTGCCCAGCATGGATACGCACCTTCTATTGGCTAGATAGTACTGCGGATAGTTAATCTTAACTGTGAGCCCGCCAGGACGCCGCATTCACAAAACCTTCTACCAATCATTATTTACCCTAGAAACCGCATATTTTCCACTCGATGGATCCGATTTTCCACCTCCTGCTGACCAACCTCTACGCCAAGGACGAGCGCTGGCGAGACGAGGCCCTGGCCTTCTCGATAATGCCGGACGTCGGGTTCCTGCTCATCGAATTGTACCTATTCTTCTACCTCACGGCGCGCGTGGATTACGCCGAGGGGATGGCCGGGCTCCCGCCGGTGTTCCTGGTTGTGTACCACACGTTCCACAGCCTGCTGGTCTTCGGAATCGTCGCGGCCCTCGTCTGGCGCCTCCGTCCAAGACTGCTGCCGGCAATGTCGGCCTGGCTGCTGCACATACTCGTCGACATCCCTGTCCACGAGGGTGAGTTCGGGACGCGAATCCTGTACCCGCTGCTGCCCGACGTCGCCGTGCAGGGCTGGTCCTGGGGAGTGCCGGCGGTCGTCGCAGTCGCATACGCGATCCTGTGCGCGTTCTACGCCTACGACGCGTGGCGCTCGAGGCGCAAGCACCTCGCTGGGGTGGGCTGGCGCGCGGACGTCTTCGACCGGCTGGCCGCCCGCGCCGATGCGTTATTAAAGGCGGAACGCATGCCGTTTTTCAATGCCCGAAGACAGGATAACGGAGAAGCGGGTGGACGACTACCTCGCGAAGACGGGGACGGCCCTGTCAAAACTTAAGATTTCTCCGCCCCCGCGCTCCTTCAACCGGAAGCTGGCCGATGACTTCCTGCAGATGGCCAGCGCCTACTATTCCGACGCGAAGCACTTCCGCGAGAAGGGCGACTTCGTCAACGCCTTCGCGTGCGTGAACTACGCGCACGGATGGCTGGACTGCGGGGCGAGAATCGGGCTGTTCGACGTGGGCGGGGACGACCAGCTGTTCACATTGTACGAATGACGAAGAGGCCGCCCGTTTGAATCCATTTCTAGGCACGACATGGGCAAACATTATTTACGCCATCCCTCATCGCTCGCCCGGTGAGTTCATGGAGCAAGCGAACGGATACGCGTCCATCAGGCACAGGTACCACGAGTGGAGATACAACCTAGACTTCGCGCACAAGGCGATGCTGGCGCTCGCCTTCGCGTGCCTCGTCGGGCTGCTGGCGCAGGTCAGGATACCGCTCGGCTTCACGCCGGTCCCGCTCACGGGGCAGACGTTCGGCGTGCTGCTGGCGGGCGTCACCCTCGGCGCATACTGGGGCGGCGCGAGCATGCTCATGTACGTCGGAATCGGCGCCCTCGGGATGCCCTGGTTCCAGCAGATGAACGGCGGCATCGAGTACGCATTCGGCGCGACCGGCGGCTACCTCGTGGCCTTCGTCCTCGTCGCGTTCGTCGTTGGATGGCTCACGGAGCGCAGGATTGCGGCGAGGAGCGCGATGCGCCTACTGCCGGTCATGGTGCTCTCGTCGGTGACGATACTGCTCGTCGGCACAGCCTGGCTCTCCGTCGCCCTCGGCGTCTCGTTCGCCGCGGCCCTGGAGATGGGCTTCCTGCCATTCATCGGGCTGGACGTCGCCAAGTCCGTCGCAGCGGCCGGGATAGGCAGCGCGATGACGACGAAGAAAGCGTACGGGCCGGAACTGTAAAAACTCGAAATCGAACCCCTTTCTACGCTTCATCTTTCATTTTTTATTCTTAAGTCATCTTGAAAAAGTAAATATGCGACACCGCCTATATGCGATGAAAATCAAGGTGAAGGTAGGGTACGCAAACCATGAAACGCTCGCCAAGTCACATATTGGAAGATGAATCGAAGCTTGCTCTAAGAAAACGATTAATACCGTTAGGATGGATTGTGCGGGATAGGGACAAGCCAGACTATGGGGTTGATTTGGAAGTCGAAATCGTCGAAAAAGGAGAGGTGACTAATAAGATCCTATGGCTACAAATGAAGGCATCAGAGCGAATCTCCGGCAAGCCAATATATCCAATGGAAACCAAGCATCTGAAATATTCTGAGGGATGTCGATT